>NZ_VSZV01000310.1:83781-200650 GCF_008919455.1 Rhizobium sp. PEPV16 | reverse complement strand
GCATAATTCCTTAAATCGGGATCGATTTAAGGATAAAATTATGCAGTAATTCAAAGTGTTACAGCGTCCTTTGCGCGTCCGAAAAGACGCGCGGCGCTGTAATCCCTGATGGGATGAAGGCCTTAGCGACGCTTTTGTTGCCGGGGATAATGACGGGTGTGACACTTATGTCAATTGAAATGCACAAATGTCCTTGACTTTTCGCAAGGCGAATGGCGATAGTCCGGGTGACACACGTCGTTCTTGTCCGTCCGAGGAGGACATAGTGCGGGCATGCCGAAAGTCACGACCGGCCTTCCAGCTGCAAGCGGTACCGCTTGCGTTTGAGCAGCCGTTCGTTCGCGGCCGGAACACGGCCACTGTCCTTCACGTTTATGAATCATCCGTGACGGATGCGCGCATTTTCGCCTGCAGCATGCAAACAACCTGTCGGTAGATCACCTTTGCCCGGCGGAACTCGCGCCGGTCGCAGCCCAAGTTCAACAAGGATTATGGACCATGACATCCAAGCTTGACCAACTCCGCGAGATTACCACCGTGGTCGCTGATACCGGCGACATCGAAGCCGTCGCCCGCCTGAAGCCTGTGGATTGCACGACGAACCCGAGCATCGTGCTCAAGGCTCTCGGCACGCCGATGTTTGCCGACGCCATCAAAGAAGCCGTCGCCTGGGGCAAGAAGCAGGGCGGCAATCCCGAAGCCGTTTCATCAGCCGTCGCCGATCGCCTGGCCATCTCCGTCGGAGCAGCCCTGGTGAAGCTCGTCCCGGGCCGCGTCTCGACCGAAGTCGACGCCGATCTTTCCTTCGATACCGAGGCTTCGCTTGCCAAGGCGCGCGCAATCATCGCCGCCTACAAGGATCGCGGCATCGGCCAGGACCGCATCCTCATCAAGCTCGCTTCCACGTGGGAAGGCATCCGCGCCGCGGAAGTGCTGCAGAAGGAAGGCATCGACTGCAACCTGACGCTTCTCTTCAGCAAGGCCCAGGCGATCGCTTGCGCCGACGCCAAAGTGTTCCTGATCTCGCCCTTCGTCGGCCGAATCCTCGACTGGTACAAGAAGTCGACCGGCAAGGACTATACGGCCGAGGAAGATCCGGGCGTCATCTCCGTCCGTGAAATCTACAACTACTACAAGGCGAACGACATCAAGACGATCGTCATGGGCGCCTCCTTCCGCAGCGCCGGCGAAATCGAAGCCCTTGCCGGCTGCGACCGCCTGACCATCAGCCCGAACCTGCTCGACGAGCTCGCCAAGGATGAAGGCAAGCTGGAGCGCAAGCTCTCGCCGGAGAGCCGCAAGCCGGATCCGAAGGTCTCCGTCGACGAGAAGACCTTCCGCTGGATGATGAACGAAGACGCGATGGCGACGGAAAAACTCGCTGAAGGCATCCGCGCCTTCGCCAAGGATCTTGGAACGTTGCGCACCATGGTGCAGAAGGAACTGCAGCTCGCCGCCGCCTGATAAGGCGCGGCATACAATCTGAGGCGCGGCTGCCGGTTGGCAGGCGCGCCTTTTTCATGCTGTTATCAAGGGCATATGTTGCCGGGGACCGATATGGCCGATGAGGAACGGGCAAATTCGCTTGCGGCATTTGCCTACAAGCATGCGAGCTTCATCATCGCCGTTGTTGCCGGACTGGTGGTCTTCCTGGCGCTCACCTCTCGCGAAGTCAGCGCCGGCAATATCCTGTTCGGCTGGAATGTCAGCGCCGGCGTTTTTGTTACGCTCAGTTGGCGCAAGATGCTGCGGGCGACGGTTGAAAGCATCCGGAAACGCTCGGCGGATCTCGATTTCTCCGACACCGTGCTGCTGGCTCTTTCGATCGGTGCCGCACTTGCCAGCATTGCCGGGATCGGCCTCGAGCTTCATTCGATCAAGGAGGCGGCACCAGACGTCGCGCTGGCGCGGGCGGGTGTTGCGGTTCTGACGATCCTGATCTCCTGGATCTTCCTGCATACGCTCTTCACGATCCACTATGCCCATTATTTCTACGGCGGGGCGGACGAGGAGGGCGGTCTCAAGTTTCCCGACGGGATCGAAGAGCCCGGCTACTGGGATTTCCTCTATTTCTCCTTCACCATCGGCGTTGCTGCCCAGACGGCGGATGTCGCGGTCAGTTCGACCAGCATGCGCAAGCTGACGCTGCTGCACGCCGTGCTGTCGTTCCTGTTCAACACGACAATCCTGGCGCTTGCGATCAATGTCGGGGCGAGCCTGTTATAATGCGCCTTGCCATGAGCGGGCTAACCACCTGCTCTTCAAACCGGAGGATATGATGGAAAGCGCCTCAAGCCGGCCCCGACTGGCCGATCTCATTCTTCTCCTCGGCAGGCTTCTGCTGTCGCTGATCTTCCTGCACGAAGGTTGGTCGCTCGCGGCAGATATCACGGCGACCATCGACATTTTCGCAAAACTGGGGTTATCGGCGCCGGTCGCGCTTGCCACCATTGCCCTTCAGATCGGCGCCGGCCTTTCTATCGCGACAGGCTTCTTCTGCCGACTTGGCGCACTGGCACTGGCACTCTTCTGCCTGGCGACCGCCTTGCTCTTCCACACGAATTTTGCGAGCCAGAACGAGTTGCTGCATTTCGAGAAGGACCTGGCGATTGCCGGCGGCATGTTCGTGCTCTCGGCTTCGGGTGCGGGATCGATATCGATCGACAAGCTGCTGAGAACGCGGGCCGGGATGCATCCCTGGCTCAGGGCGGTGTTGTCTTGAAGATGCACCGAGGTCAGGTTTAACTTGGCAAGAGAACGAATGACGATGGCATAGGGAATATGCGGCGGGATCCAAGGGATCGCCGCCCGTTACCGGAACGCCGAGCAGAGGGGCGAGAGGCCGCGCCGCCCCTCCATGTCAACCTCTCTTCCGAATCGTGTGTCGGAAAGAATGTAAAACGCGTCGCGATCATTCAGATCGCTTGCGACGTTCAGGTCTTCACTTTCCACATGTCGTGTTCGCAAAACCGCTCCACAGTTTTGCGCGACACGCTTCAGGCTGCGCGCCGCGGTTCGCGACGGCTCACAAAATCGCTTGGCCGGCCATCAGCGCAAGCACAAGGAAGATCAGGAAGATTACCAGCGCGATGCCGAAGAGAACGCGTGCGATCGTCGCAGTCGCTGCGGAGACGCCTGAGAAACCGAAGAACCCGGCGATGATTGAAATCACGAAAAATATCAGAGCCCATTTCAGCATGACATCATCCTTTGCGTTTGCTTGGGAAAGACGCGGCAACCGGGAAAATGTTCCAGATCGCTTGAATGGAATGGCGATCTCTAGGGAGCACCCTCCCGGTGCTACCGATGGGCATTGCGTCGAAGTTCGTACCCTTGCCTTTCCCGCCGGTCAGCCGTGATTGATCATCACGTGGCGGACGGCGGTATAATCCTCCAGCGCGTAGACAGACATGTCCTTGCCGTAGCCCGACTGTTTGAGGCCGCCATGCGGCATCTCGTTGGTGAGCATGAAATGCGTGTTGATCCAGGTGCAGCCATATTGCAGGCGGGCGGCGGTCTTCATGCCGCGGCCGATATCCTTGGTCCAGACGGAGGAGGCCAGGCCGTAATCGCTGTCGTTTGCCCAGGCGACGGCATCGTCGGCATCGGAAAATCGAGTGACTGATACAACCGGGCCGAAAACCTCGCGGCGGACGATCTCGTCGTCCTGGAGGGCGCCCGCAATGACAGTTGGCGTGAAGAAGAAGCCCTTGTCGCCGGAAACCTTGCCGCCGGCGGTGATCTCCATGTGTTTGTGTTCGGAAGCGCGGGTGACGAAGCTTTCGACGCGGTCGCGCTGGCGCTTGGAGATCAGCGGGCCGATCTCGTTTTCGGTGTCGTCGGCCTGGTTGAAGCGAATGCTCGAGACGGCCGAGGAGAGATCGGCGACGAAATTGTCGTAGACCCTGGCATCGGCATAGATGCGGCAGGCAGCGGTGCAGTCCTGGCCGGCATTGTAATAGCCGAAGGTGCGGATGCCTGCGACGACCGCATCAATATCGGCATCATCGAAGACAATGACCGGCGCCTTGCCGCCGAGTTCCAGGTGGGTGCGCTTGACCGTCTTGGCCGCGGCCTGCAGCACCTTCTTACCGGTCGCAACATCGCCGGTGATCGAGACCATACCGATCTTGGCGTGATTGATCAGGGCGTTACCGACACTTTCACCGCGGCCGAGGATGACGTTGACGACGCCTTCGGGAAGAAGTTCAGAGAGCAGCTTCGCCATCTTCAACGCGGTCAGCGGCGTCTGCTCCGAAGGCTTGAAGACGACGGTATTGCCGCCGGCAATGGCCGGCGCCAGCTTCCAGGCCATCATCATCAGCGGATAGTTCCACGGCGCGATCGAGCCGACGATGCCGATCGGATCGCGGCGGATCATCGAGGTGTGGCCGGGCAGATATTCGCCGGCCGCCGGTGCGTGCAGGTTGCGCACGGCGCCGGCAAAGAAGCGGTAACAATCGACGATCGCCGGGATTTCGTCGTTCAGCACCGCATTGATCGGCTTGCCGCAGTTCAGCGCCTCCAGTGTGGCGAAGCCGACGGCATCCTTCTCGATCGCGTCGGCGATCTTCAATAGGTAGCCGGAGCGCTCGCCCGGCGTCGTCTGCGACCAGCTTGTGAAGGCTTTTTCGGCGGCATCGACGGCGGCGTCGATCTGGGAGAGCGAGGCTTCCGCAAGGTCGATCACCGTCTCGCCCGTCTTCGGGTTCAGAATGTGCTCTTCCGTCTCGGTGCCTTTTTCGAAGCGGGAACCGATCAGCATTTGGATGTCCATGATGTTCTCCCTTTATTTGCCGGCGCCGGCGATCTGGTCGCCATCGCGGGTGAGGTAATAGGCTGCCAGGATCGGCAGGAACGTAACGAGCACCACGACCATGGCGACCACATTGGTGATAGGGCGCTGGCGCGGGCGGATGAGTTCTTCGAGCATCCAGATCGGCAAGGTCGATTGCTGGCCGCCGGTGAAGGTGGTGACGATGACCTCGTCGAAGGACAGGGCGAAGGCAAGCATGCCGCCGGCCAGAAGGGCGGTGCCGATATTCGGCAGGATGACATGACGGAAGGTCTGGAAGCCGTCAGCGCCGAGATCCATCGAGGCCTCGATCAGCGAGCCGGAGGTGCGGCGGAAGCGGGCAACCGCATTGTTGTAGACGACGACCACGCAGAAAGTGGCGTGGCCGAGCACGATGGTCCAGACCGAAAACGGGATGTCGAACAGGCTGAAGGCGGAGCGCAGCGCAATGCCGGTGATGATGCCGGGAAGGGCGATCGGCAGGATGACCAGCAGCGAGATCGCCTCGCGGCCGAAGAATTTCGTCTGGCTGACGGCCGCCGCACAGAGCGTGCCGAGGACCAGCGCGATCGCCGTGGCGATGACGGCGACCTGCACGGAAAGGCTGAGCGCCGACCAGACGTCCGGCCGGTTCCAGGCAACAGTGAACCACTGCAGGGTCAGCCCGGGCGGCGGCCATTGATAGCTCTTTTCCTCCGTCGTAAAGGCGTAGACGAAGATCAGCAGGATCGGCAGGTGCAGGAAGAGCAGCCCGGCGGCAGCGGCGATCTTCAGGGGCAGTGGCGATCTCTTGAGGTCAGAGCGCATCGAAAGCCCCCAATTTTCTGGCGAGCGACAGATAAAGCGCCATGATGACGATCGGCACGACGGAGAAGGCGGCGGCGAGCGGCACATTGCCGGCCGTTCCCTGCTGGGCATAGACGGCCTGGCCGATGAAGAGCCTGGACGAGCCGATGATCTGCGGGATGATGTAATCACCCAATGTCAGCGAGAAGGTGAAGATCGAACCAGCGACGATGCCGGGGAGCGCTAAGGGCAGGAGCACGGTGCGGAAGGTCTGGCGCGGCGTGGCACCGAGGTCCGCCGAGGCCTCGATCAGGTTGCCGGGCACACGCTCGAGGGCCGCCTGCGTCGGCAGGATCATGTAGGGAAGCCAGATATAGACGAAGACGATGAAGGTGCCGAGGTAGCTCACCGAAAGCGAATTGCCGCCGATGACGGGCAGGTTCAGGGTCGCGTCAAGCAGCCAGGAGAGATGGAGCTTCTCGAAGATCCAGGTGAGGATACCTTCCTTGGCGAGGATCAGCTTCCAGGCGTAGATCTTGACGAGATAGCTCGACCAGAGCGGCAGCATGACGCCGAGATAGAAGAGCGCCTTCCATTTGCCTTGCGCATAGCGCGCCGCATAGTAGGCGATCGGGAAGCCGATCAGGGCGGCAGCGAGGGTGACCAGCGCCGACATCACCAGGGTACGGATGATGATATCGAAATTCGCAGGATTCAGCAGCTGGGCATAGGTCGAGAGGGTGAATTCGGTATTCACCAGCCCGGAGAAATCGTCGATCGAGAAGAAGCTCTGCAGAAGCAGGGCGATCAATGAGCCGATATAGATGATGCCGAGCCAGAGCAGCGGCGGCGTCAGCATCAGGAAGAGCAGCAGCTTCGGGTGCCGCCAGAAGGCATCCGACAGCTGGCCGAAGAACCCGCCTCGGCCGGCAAGGATCGACGTCTTGTCGCTTGTGATGGTGAGCGCCGTCATGCCGCATCATCCATGTAGTGGATATCGGCCGGCTGCCAGGCGAGGCGGATACCGGCGCCGAGATCCGGCACCGGCGCGCCGGCCGGCAGCATGACATGCAGCCGGCTGCCCTTGAGATCGACGCTGAGGCGGGTGGCCGCGCCGAGGAAACTTGCATTTTCGACTTTCGCCTCGACGCCGTCGCTTGCCAGTCGGATCGCCTCGGGGCGGAGGCTCGCCCAGCGTTTCTCGCCGCCGAGCAAGGCCATCAGCTCTGGCGCGATGACGTTCGACGAGCCGACGAAATCGGCGACGAAGCGGGTCTTCGGGCAGCGGTAGATGTCCTGCGGCGTGCCTTGCTGGACGATATTGCCATCGTTGAAGACGGCGACGCGGTCGGCCATGGACAGCGCCTCGCCCTGATCGTGGGTAACGAAGACGAAGGTGATGCCGAGCGCGCGCTGCAGGCTCTTCAATTCTTCCTGCATCTGCTCGCGCAGCTTCAGGTCGAGCGCGCCGAGCGGCTCGTCGAGCAGCAGCACCTTCGGCTTGTTGACCAGTGCGCGGGCGAGCGCCACACGCTGGCGCTGGCCACCGGACAGCTGGCCGGGGCGGCGGGCGCCGTAGCCCGGCAGCTTGACGAGCTCGAGGGCATCGCCTGCCGCTTTCATCCGCTCCGCCTTGCCGACGCCCTTGACCATCAGCCCATAGGCAACATTGTCGAGGATATTGAGATGCGGAAAGAGCGCGTAGTCCTGGAACACGGTGTTGACGTTGCGGCGATAGGGCGGAACGCCGTCAGCCGTCTCGCCGAAGATCTGGATATGGCCCGCGGTCGGCTGTTCGAAGCCGGCGATCAATCGCAGGCACGTCGTCTTGCCGGAGCCGGATGGCCCGAGCATGGCAAAGAATTCGCCGGGCGCGATCTCGAGATCGACGCCGTCGACGGCGCGAACCTGGCCGAAATGGCGCGATACCTGCTGGAAACGGACGGCTGACGTCATTGGGGGCTCCGGGTCGTGTGTGTTCAGAGAGGCTCGGTCTTGGCCAACAAAAGACCCCGCCCCAATCCCCTCCCCACAAGGGGGAGGGGCTTAACCTGCCGTACCCCTTCGCAAATACCTTGGTGTTTCAGCAGGATTCGGCGGTGCCACTCAGCGCCCCCTTGTGGGGAGGGGACTTTACCCCAGCGGACCGGCCAGTTTCATCGCCCGCCGATCACGCCGATATAATCCGATACCCAGCGATGATAGGGCACGCATTCGCTCTGCGTCGTGCATTTGGCGACCGGGGTCTTCCAGAACTTGATCTTGTCGAAGTGATCGAAGCCGTTGGTGGCGCAGCCGCTATCGCCCATCAGTTCGTTGCCCTTGCAGGCGGCGGGAACCGAGGGCACGGCGCCGAACCAGGCGGCGGCGTCGCCCTGGACCTTCGCCTTCAGCGAATGCTCCATCCACATATAGGCGCAGTTCGGATGTTCGCTGTCGGCGTGCAGCATGGTGGTGTCGGCCCAGCCGGTGACGCCTTCCTCCGGGAAAGTGGAGGCGATCTTCTGCTTGTCGGCCTGCAGCAAATTCACCTGGAAAGGCCAGGAGCCGGAGGCGACGACGCCTTCGTTCTTGAAGTCGTCGATCTGGATCATCGCATCGTGCCAGTAGCGGGAGACGAGCTTGCGCTGGCCGCGCAACAGGTCGAGGGCAGCCTTGTATTGGTCCTCGGTCAGTTCGTAGGGATCCTTGATGCCGAGATCCGGCTTGTGGGCCATCAGATACATGGCGGCATCGGCGATGTAGATCGCGCCGTCATAGGCCTGGACGCGGCCCTTGTTCGACTTGCCGTCGGGCAGCGTCTGCTCCTCGAAGACGACGTTCCAGCTGGTCGGCGCCTTGTCCTTGAAGGCATCGGTATTGTACATCAGCACGTTCGGCCCCCAGAGATAGGGCACGCCGTAATGCACGTCGCCGACCGTATACCACGGGCCGTTCTGCAGGCGCTCGTCGACGGTCTTGAAGCTCGGGATCAGATCGGTGTTGATCGGCTGGACACGCTTGCCGGCGATGAGACGGAGCGAGGCGTCGCCCGATGCCGTGACAAGATCGAAGCCGCCTTCGTTCATCAGCGACACCATTTCATCCGAGGTGGCGGCGGTCTTGACGGAAACCTTGCAGCCGGTCTCCTTTTCGAAGTCGGTGACCCAATCGTAGTTCTTGTCGGTTTCGCCGCGTTCGATATAGCCGGCCCAGGCGACAATGCTGACCGCACCTTCGCCCTTGCCGAGCGCCTTCAGCGGTTCGGCGGCGATCACCTGCGTCGCGAAGCTCAGGCAGGCGAGCGCTGCCGTGCTGGTTTTCAACAGATTCGTCATCATCCGTCTCCCGGTTTGCCACTTCTGTGGCGGTTTGTTCCCGGATGAAAAGGTGACGCGAAAAAGCCGCTTTCGCAAATTCATTTATCAGAAAGACGGTATCGGAAATTCCGATATCAGCGGATGCGACCGGAGCGCAGGCTTTCGGCAATGCCGACAAAATCGCGCGCCGCCTGCGGCAGGCTGGAGCCCTTGCGCCAGACCATGCCGACCTGGACGACCGGCAGCGAACCGGAGACGTCGCGGCTCTCGATGCGGTCGCCTTCCAACGACCATGGGCGGTAGACAAGATCGGGAAGCAGGGCCACGCCGGCGCCTGTTGCAACCAGGCTGCGCACCGCCTCTACCGAACGGGTGCGGAAGGCGACATGCGGGCGGGCGCCGAGTGCCGAGAGCAGCTTGCCGGTATTCTCCTCGATTTCGTCGACCGTCAGCATGATCAGCGGTTCGCGGGCGATGTCGGCGATCGAGATGATGTCGGCCGACACCAGCGGATGGCCCATCGGCAGCCATAGTCGATAGGGCGAGGTTTCCAAGATCTCCGCCTGCAGCGCCATGCGGTCGCGCAGGTTGGATATCACCATGACGGCGACATCCAATTCGCCGCCGACCAGGAGATGTTCGAGGTAACCACCATTGTCCTCGATGGCGCTGACCTCGATACCCGGACAGGCGCGCCGGTATCGCGCCAGCAGGTCGGAGAGGACGTAGCCGGCGACAAGCGAGGTGACGCCGATGTTCAGCGTGCCGGAGAGGGCGCTTTGCTGGCCGGAGAAACTGGTCCGTGCGTCGGAGACGGAGGCCAGGATCTTCGTCGCGTGACGCAGGAACTGGTGGCCATTATGAGTGATCGTCAGGCCGCGCGGATGGCGCTCGAAGAGCTCGACTCCGAGGTCGGTTTCGAGCTCCTTCAGTGCTTCCGTCACCGAGGATTGCGAGATCGAAAGGTTCTGCGCGGCTCGCGTCACCGAACCCTGTTCGGCGACGGCGACAAAATATTGAACCTGGCGAAGCGTGAAGGCCATGGGCGTTTAGAGCATGGCGGAACAGGCCGTGGCAAGCGGTCGGGAATGCGGACCTTTTTTGGTGTTTTCTCAAAATGGCGCAGGCTTCACACGCCCACTTAAACTTTCGGAAACGTCATTTCTTTAGCATTCTCAGCACTTGTCCTGCGTTGGAGTTTCAGATGGCGGAGCAGTTGGCGTGAAGGCCTTACTGCGCATATTCCGGCCTTCCCGGAAATTGGCAATCATCATTGGCGGAGTCGCTCTTCTCGTGGGCGTTTCTGGCGGTGCGGCGGTCTATGTCGGCAAGGACAGGCTGATCGATGCAACTAGTGGCGGCTACGGGCTCGAATGCAGCGACGTCAACCTGGTGACGATCAGGAAGCAGGATCACGTCTGGGTGCGCAAATACATCAAGACCGAACCGACTGACGGGATGACGCGGGTCAAGACCGCGCTTCGTGTTGCCCAGGCCGTTTATGCCGCGCAGAAGCCGGATCTGGTCCAGGTGGTGGTGCTCGACGAAAACGGCCCGACGTTACGCGCCGACATTCGCGGCCGGGCGATCGGCGCCGACGTCGTCTATATCCCGCATCCCGACAAGACCGTTCCCGGTCTTGATGACAAGCCCTATACAGCGCGCTACTACGACGGAAAGGCCAGCGAAAACGGGCTGTTCTTCGGCGAGCGGATTGAGATGCCGTCCGACGAAATCGCCATGATCAGCGACGCTTTCAAGGACCCCGAGGATTGCGTCGACCCGGTCGCCGTTGCCTCGACCAAAAGCGAGGAAAAGGGCAAGAGGGCCGCAGGCGGCGGGCATGGCGCAGCGACGGCAGCCGAAAGCGAAGCCGCGCCGGCTGCAGGCGGCCACGGCGCAGATGCGCCGGCCGAAGAGCCGCCGGCTGAAGCCGCCAAAACCCACTGAACAGCGGGCATGAAAAAAGCGGAGTGCCCGCCGGCCCCCCGCTTTGTTTTTGTGCGCTTCTTTCTGTCAGTCGGCTTTGCTGCGGCGGGCCGGGAAGAGGATGACGTCGCGGATCGACGGCGCATTGGTCAGAAGCATGATGAGACGGTCGACGCCGATGCCGAGGCCACCTGCCGGCGGCATGCCCTGGTCGATGGCGTCGAGGAATTCCTCGTCCAGCTGCTTTTCCTTTTCGCCGCGGGCATGCGCCTGTTCGAGCTGCTCGACCATGCGGCGGCGCTGCTCCTCGGGATCGTTGAGTTCCGAGAAGGCATTGCCGAGCTCCCAGGCATTGCAATAGGTCTCGAACCGCTCGACGAGGCGCGGCTCGCCCGGCACCTCCTTGGCGAAGGGCGAGATATCCTTCGGAAAATGCGTGACATGGGCAGGCTGGATCAGCGTGGATTCAACCTTCTCCTCGAAGATGAAGGCGAGACATTCGCCCCAGGTCCAATCCTTCTCGACCGCGAAACCGGCAGCCTTGGCGGCGGCGCGCGCTTCTTCATCTGTCTTGATCGCCAGGAAATCGATGCCGGTCGCTTCCTTGACGGCGTCGGGCATCGGCACGCGCCTGAACGGTCCTTTGAAGGAGATGCGCTTGTCGACGAAGTCGAATTCCGTCGTGCCGTGAATGGAAAGCGCCAAGCCCTCGAACAGCCGCTCGACGAGATCCATCATGTCCTCGTAGTCGGCATAGGCCCAGTAGCACTCCATCATGGTGAATTCGGGATTGTGCCGGGTGGAAACGCCTTCGTTGCGGAAGTTGCGGTTGATTTCGAAGACCTTGTCCGTCAGCCCCGAGACCAGCGTGCGCTTGAGGAACAATTCCGGCGCGATGCGCAGGTACATGTCGAGCTTCAGCGTGTTGTGATGCGTCTTGAACGGCTCGGCGGTGGCGCCGCCATAGACCGAATGCAGCATCGGCGTCTCGACTTCCATGAAGCCGTCATCTTCCATGAAACGGCGGATGCCGGAGACGATCTTCGAGCGCTGCTGGAAGCGCAGCTTCGAATCCTCGTTGGTCATGATGTCGAGGTGACGCTTGCGGTAGCGCAGCTCGATGTCGGAGAGACCGTGCCATTTCTCCGGCATCGGCAGCAGCGACTTCGTCAGCACGGTGATCGTCTGCGCGTTGACCGTCAGCTCGCCGCGCTTGGTGCGGCGCACGATGCCGGTGACACCGATGATATCGCCGATGTCGATCATCGGCAGAAGCGCGCGGGCTTCTTCCGGGGTCGTGTCCTTGTGACTGAAAATCTGGATCTTGCAGCCGGCATCGTGGATGTCCATGAACATGCCGGAGTTGCGCGACGAGTAGACGCGGCCGGCGACGGTGACGACATCCTGCGTCTCGACGTCAGGTTCCAGGTTCTCATATTTCGCGATGAGGTCGGCATTGGTCATCGTGCGGTGGAAATGCGCCGGATAGACCTCGCCGATCTGCTCGCGCAGCAGCTTCAGCTTCTGGGCGCGCACTTCCGTCGCGTCGGAGGAAAGGGTGTTTTCGGTCTTGTTGTCAGCCACTGTCGAAATCCTCTGACTGTTCTTACTTCGAGCCGACGAGGGCGGCGACCGCCTGCGAGGCGAGCTTCAGGCGCTGACGCACAACGGACCGGCCGAGGATCGCCATGGAATCGAAGAGCGGCAGCGAGCGCGACGAGCCGGACACGGCGACGAAGAGCGGCGAGACCACGACCTTCAGCTTCTTGCCCATGCGATCGGCGATCGCGCGCAGCTCCGCCTCGATCGTCTCGACATTCCATTCCAGGATCTTTTCGAGATCCGGCTGAACGGTGTTGAGGATCTCCAGGATCTCTTCCGGCGGCGACTTGATCTTGGCGAAGTCGGAAGGCTGCAGGCCGAGATCGGATTTCAGCAGGAAGCCCGCAAGGTCGGGCAGTTCGCCGAGCTTGGAAATGCGTGTCTGCGACAGGCGCAGGCCTTCCTTCAAGCGGTCGTTTTCCATCGCCCAGGTCAGCACGCGCGCCTGGAATTCCTCTTGCGACAGTTTCTCGCGAATCCAGCGGCCGTTCAGCCAGTCGAGCTTCTGAATGTCGAAGATCGCGCCGGCCTTGGAGAGGTTCTCCGGATCGAACTTCTCGGAGAGAGCGTCCATATCAAGCAGCTCTTCGCCTTCGGCGATCTGCATGAAGAACAGGCCGAGGAAGTTCATCAGTGCTTCCGGGATATAGCCGAGCGCGGAGTAATAGGAGATCGAGGTCGGGTTCTTGCGCTTCGACAGCTTCGACTTGTCGGCATTGCGCATCAGCGACAGATGCATGAAGACCGGCTGCTCCCAGCCGAAATAGCGATAGAGCAGGATGTGCTTCGGCACCGAAGCCAACCATTCCTCGCCGCGCGCCACATGAGTGATCTTCATCAGATGGTCGTCGATGACGTTAGCCATATGATAGGTCGGCATGCCGTCGGCCTTGACGAGGACCTGCATGTCGACGGAATCCCACGGGATGGAAACATCGCCATAGACGCCGTCGGTGAAGTCGCAGGAGCCTTCGGCCGGGATCTTCATGCGGATGACGGTGGTCTCGCCGGCGGCCATGCGCGAGGTGACTTCCTCGGCCGCAAGATTCAGGCAGAGGCCGTCATATTTCGGTGGCTTGCCGGCGGCACGCTGGGTTTCGCGCATTTGTTCGAGGCGCGCGGGCGTGCAGAAACAGCGGAAGGCATGGCCCTTGTCCAGCAGCTCCTGTGCATAGGGCTGGTACATCGGCTTGCGATCGGACTGGCGATAGGGGCCGTAGGGGCCGCCGATATCAGGGCCTTCCTTCCATTCCAGCCCGCACCATTTTAGTGCGTCCAACACCTTCGTTTCGAATTCAGGAGTCGAGCGCGTCGCATCGGTATCCTCGATGCGCAGAATGAACTCGCCGCCGTGCTTCTTGGCGAAAAGGTAGTTGAAGAGAGCGATGTAAGCGGTGCCGACATGCGGCTCGCCGGTCGGCGAGGGAGCGATGCGGACGCGGACGCCGGTGGCTGTCCCGGAAACTGTCATTGTGTGTGCCCGTCAATGAATGCCGGACGGCTTTCATAGGAAAGCGACGTTCGGCCGGAAGGATGCAGATAGCTTCATCGGCAAACCGGCCGGAAAAGAGCATGCGCCCGCACTATCCGCCGATCGTCCGTTCGGCTGGCCTTAGGCCATATTCAACCGGGCGCGTCAAGAAAAACCACGCCCGCAAAGGCCTGATAGCGGTGCTTGAGGGCGCGCCGGTTCCGCCGCGCCCTCCTGTCCAAGCCTCAATGCGCGGCGTCGCGTTTGCGTTTGCGGGCGTTGCGCGCGAACATGTTCAGCACCTCGACCAGCGCCGAGAAGGCCATGGCGGCGTAGACGTAGCCCTTCGGCACGTGGAAGCCCATGCCATCGGCGATCAGTGTCGTACCGATCATCAGCAGGAAGGCGAGCGCCAGCATGACGATCGTCGGATTCCGCTCGATGAAGTTGGCAAGCGGCGTCGCGGCGACCAGCATGACGGTGACGGCAGCGACGACGGCGACTACCATGATCGGCAGATGCGGCGTCATGCCGACGGCGGTGATGATGCTGTCGACGGAGAAGACGAGATCGAGCAGCAGGATCTGGCCGATGGCCGATGCAAAGCCTGTCGTGGCCGAACTTGCGATGAAGTCCTCGCCGTGATCTTCCGGATCGACGCTGTGGTGGATTTCTTTGGTGGCCTTCCAGACGAGGAACAGACCGCCGGCAATCAGGATCAGATCCTTCCAGGAGAAGCCGTGGCCGAAGGCTTCAAACAGCGGTTCGGTCAGTTGCACGATCCAGGCGATGGTGCCGAGCAGGACGAGACGCATGACGAGCGCAAGACCGATACCGATCTTGCGGGCCTTCTCGCGGTGCTCGGGCGGCAGTTTGTTGGTGAGAATGGAAATGAAGATCAGGTTGTCGATCCCGAGAACGATTTCCATCACCACCAGCGTGATGAGCGCCACCCAGGCGGCCGGATCCTGAATGAGCGTCATGATTTCCTGCATCAGCATATATCCCTTTTGCGTCAGGTGAGTATTGACGCTCGCAATGTAATGTTGCCGGCCTCTCAGGCAAGCGCCGCAAGGGGGTATACGAAACCGATGTGACTTTTATTCCCTAGATAAGGATGATTTAAGGTCGGGTCGGCCTTAAATTTGAATCCTGTTCTAAATTAAAGAGTTAGAGCATGATGTCGTCCGAAAACCGTTGACGCTTTCCGGCATCATGCTCTGACCGGCAACCAGATTTCGGTGATGCCCATGCCGGTATAGGGGTCGAAGCGCTCGTCGTAGCGTTCGAACATGTCGGGTGTCTCGCCGTGCTCCAGGCCTGAGGTTGGCCACCATGCGCCAAATATCCGGTTCATGGTTGCTGGAATGCCGGAGACATGGCCGCGATGGGCAAAGACGACGTAACGCTGGCCCGGAAGCTTGAGCGTTGCAAAATCCGCCGGCAGATCGCCGGCATCGGAAATTTCGACCGCGGCCATATAGCGGAATTTCTCCGCTTCACCGTCGATATGCGTACAGATGCCGTAGGCGACATTGCCTTTCTGGCCGGAGATATGACCGAAATGGGCGTTGAATTTCTGCCAGAGAGAGGGAATGGCGGCATTGCCGCCATAGGGGTAGGTCTCCTGCAAGCCGGCAAACAGCATCGGTTGCAGGGTTTCGAAGCGGGGCGGTTCAAGGTCGTTGAGGTGGGCGGGGTCCATTCTGATCGGCTCCAGCAAGACAAGGTTACGGGCGTGCCCCTGTCTGCGCACCGCATCCGGCGTCATGCCGAACTGGTCGCGGAAGGCACGGGTGAAAGCCTCGTGCGAGCCGTAGCCCGCGCAAAGCGCAACCTCGAGAATGGTGGATGAACCGCCGACCAGTGCCGGCACGGCGCGGCTGAGGCGGCGCCCTCTTATATAGCAGCTGATCGAGTGACCGGTGACGAGTCCGAAGACGCGCGACAGATGGTAGCGCGACAATCCGGCTGCTTCCGATATCTCTTCCAGCGATATATCGCTTTCGAAATGGCTCTCAATGAACCAGATCGCCCGTCCGACGGCGCTCATCCTCATTCTCCTGGTTGCAGCTTCTTCCTTAGAGGAAGGCCGGCAGCCGGATTTGATCGCTATTGCGGGATTTTGGCCGATGGAGCGCGGAGGTCAAGGGTGTGTCTCGTGCCGGCGCGCGCCGTAGGCGGCCATGAAGACCCGGATCGCGCCGCGGATGACGCGCTCGATTTCGTCACGCGACGGCGGCTCTTCCATGCTTCCGAACAGGCGCAGCTTGAAGAAACTGCCACTGGCGAGATCGAGGAACTGGCCGGCGGCGAGATCGATGTCGTCGATCTCAAACCTGCCTTCGGCGATGTGGCGTTCCAGGAAGTCGCGCATGATGGTGCGCAGATTGACCGGCCCCTTGAAGAAGCGTTGACAGAGCACCGGCATGCGGTCTCGAACGCCGAGAACAGTGCGCATCGCGCTGATGACCTTTTCATCGGTCATATGGGTAACGAAGCTTATCCCGAATTCGTACAGGCCGGCTTCGGGATTGTCATGCTCGGCAAGCGCCGTGCGCACGGCCGCCACGAAGGCGGCGCGCTCGGTCTCGATCATCGCCGAAAACAGCTCTTCCTTGTTGGTGAAATAGACGTAGAGCGTTCCCTTGGAGACCCCGGCCTCGCGGGTCACGTCATTCATGCTGGCGGCGTCGAACCCCATCTTCATGAAGACGCGCTTGGCGCCCGCGAGGATCTGCTGGCGCTTGGCCGGATCTTCGCCTGCGGCAAATCGGCCTCCGGCAGCGGGAGGACTGAATACGGCGGCGTGGTCGGGTGTCAGCGTCATGTCCTCTTAACTGTGTTGACGGTTTCGGATGTTCTTTAAAAGAAATCGAACCGATTGGTTCTACGCTCTTGATATGACGATAAAACAGGTTTAAGTCAACTGAACCGAACCGTTCAGTTCGATTATTTACTCCAGATCGGTAAAGTGGCCATGTCGAGCAACCAGAAGAGCAACGTCGCGCGTATCGTCAGCGAAAACGCCGGAACCGAAGAGGTAAAGGCCGAGGTCGCGGCCGTAGAAGCTCCGACGGCGGAAGCCCGCGAAGTTCCCTCTGCTCCCGCGCAGTCGGCGCCGGCTTCGGTCGCCGCACCCGCGGCTGCGAAGAAGCGCCGCAGCCTGGTGCTGCCGATCGTCGTACTCGCCCTTCTCGCGGGTGGTGGCTGGTATGGTTACGAATGGTGGACGAACGGCCGCTTCATGGTGTCGACCGACGACGCCTATATCGAGGGCGATATCGCAACGATTTCGCCGAAGGTCACGGGCTACGTCGCGAAGGTGAACGTTGTCGCCAACCAGGAAGTCAAAGCGGGCGACGTGCTTGCCACGCTTGATAACGGCGACTATCAGAACGCCCTCGACTTGGCCCAGGCCCAGATCGTCACCGAACAGCTTTCGCTGCAGCGTATCGACGCGCAGATCGAAGGCGCGAATGCGAGCCTCGTGCAGGCGCAGGCGCAGAAGGTGTCACTCGAAGCGGCCGTTCGCGGTGCCGAGATCACCCAGAAGCGCCAGAGCGACCTTCAGGCGAAATCGGTCGGCACCGCCGCCGATCTCGACAACGCCAATATCGCCCTCGACCAGGCCAAGGCCAATCTTGCCGGCGGCGACGCCAACATCACCGCCGCACAGGCCAACATCACCATCCTACAGGCCCAGCGCAAGGAAGCCGAAGGCTCGGTCCGTGCGCTTGAGATCTCACGCGACAAGGCCGTCCGTGACCTTTCCTTCACCGTGCTCAAGGCGCCTTACGACGGCATTGTCGGCAACCGCTCCGTCCAGGAAGGCGACCTCGTCTCTCCCGGCCAGCGCCTGATGGCGCTCGTTCCGGTGCGACAACTCTATATCGACGCCAATTTCAAGGAAACGCAGATCCAGCATTTGGTCCCAGGCTCGAAGGTCAACGTCCATGTCGATGCCTATGACGACCATCCGATCGTCGGCACCGTCGAATCGATCTCGCCGGCTTCCGGCTCGGTCTTTTCGCTGCTGCCGCCGGAAAACGCCACCGGCAACTTCACCAAGGTGATCCAGCGCGTGCCGGTGCGCATCGCGCTGCCGCAGGATGCGCTCGACAGCGGCCGTCTGCGCGCGGGCCTGAGCGTCGTCGTCGATGTCGACACCCGTACGGCGCCGAGCAACTAAGCCTTCAGGAAAGGCAGAGGTGATCTGATGGCCGGCAGCGCGACAGCAACGGCGGGAACGATGCCGGCGGCATCCGCCCATGCCGACGAGCGCATGGATCCGAAGAAGCTCATCGCCTTCTTCGCGATGGTGCTCGGCATGTTCATGTCGATCCTCGACATCCAGATCGTCTCGGCCTCGCTTGCGGAGATCCAGGCCGGCCTTTCGGCCGGCAGCGACGAGATCGGCTGGGTGCAGACGTCCTATTTGATCGCCGAAGTGATCATGATCCCGCTTTCGGGCACGCTGGCGCGCATCATCTCGACGCGTTATCTTTTCGCGATCTCGGCTGTCGGCTTCACCATGGCGAGCGCGCTTGCCGCGACCGCGACGAATATCGACCAGATGATCGTCTACCGGGTTATCCAGGGCTTCATCGGCGGCGGTATGATCCCGTCGGTCTTCGCGGCCGCCTTCACCATCTTCCCGCCGTCGAAGCGCAGCATCGTGTCGCCGATCATCGGCTTGATCGCCACGCTGGCGCCGACCATCGGCCCGACCGTCGGCGGTTATCTCAGCCATGCCTTTTCCTGGCACTGGCTGTTCCTCGTCAATATCGTGCCCGGCATCATCGTCACGATCGTCACCTGGAACTTCATCGATTTCGACAAGCCGGAACTGTCGCTCTTCAAGAAGTTCGATTGGTGGGGGCTGATCTCGATGGGCGTCTTCCTCGGCGGGCTGGAATATGTGCTCGAAGAGGGCAATTCCAACGACTGGTTCAACGACAGCTACATCACCATCGCGGCCGTCGCTTCCGGCGCTGCAGCCATCGTCTTCTTCTATCGCGCCTTCACGGTGGATTTCCCCGTCGTCGACCTCAAGGCCTTTGCGAACCGGAATTTCTCCTTCGGCTCGGTGTTTTCCTTCGTCATGGGCATCGGCCTCTATGGCCTCACCTATATCTACCCGGTCTATCTCGGGCGCATCCGTGGCTATGACTCATTGATGATCGGCGAGACGATGTTCGTCTCCGGGCTTGCGATGTTCCTCACCGCGCCGATCGCCGGACAGTTGTCGACCAAGATGGACCTGCGCCTGATGATGGTGATCGGCTTCGTCAGCTTCGCCGCCGGCACCTTCATCATGATGCATCTGACGGCGGATTGGGATTTCTACGAACTCTTCATCCCGCAGATCCTGCGCGGCTTCGGGCTGATGATGTGCATGGTGCCGATCAACAACATCGCGCTCGGCACGATGCCGCCCTCGCGCATCCGCGGCGCGTCCGGCCTGTTCAACCTGACCAGAAACCTCGGCGGCGCCGTCGGCCTTGCCGTCATCAATACCGTGCTCACCAACCGGCAGGACGTGCACTACGAGCGGCTGCGGGAGAATATGGACTGGGGCAATCCGGCGGCGATCGACCAGATGAACAACATGGCCGCCAACTTCAACACCTATGGCATGGACGGCGCCTCGGTCGCGATCAAGCAGATGGTCGGCCTTGCCACCAAACAGGCGATCATTCTCTCCTTCAGCGACGTGTTCCTGATCCTGACCGCACTCTTCCTTGCCATGATCCTCGGTGTCGCCATGATCAAGAAACCCGCGCCGCAAGGCGGGGGAGGCGGTGGCGGCCACTGACCTCCGGCCTGCCGCCCCTTGAAAAGGCCCTCTTCGGAGGGCCTTTTTTGTTTGCTGTTTTCGCGCCGTGCCGTCCGCCCGATGATACCCACCAGTCCCAAAAAACGACGTGGAACCGGTCTGTTCGATTTTTTGATTTACGTACATCAAAATTGGCGCTAATGGTCTCGTCAGGAGGAATGATGAGGCCAACCGTTCACGATATCGCCGCCGCCGCCGGTGTCAGTCTGGCGACTGTCGACCGGGTTCTCAACCAGCGCCCCGGTGTGCGCCACGTCACGCGGGAAAAGGTCGAGACCGCGATCCGCGATCTCGGTTATGTCAGAGACGTCGCCGCCGCCAATCTTGCCAAGGGGCGCACCTATCCGCTGGTCTTCATCCTCCCGGCCAGCGACAATTCCTTCATGCACGGGCTGAATGCCGAGATCCGCCAGGCAGTCCTCCGATCGTCGGCCGAGCGCACCGATATCCGCACCATCGAGGTGCCGGCCTTCGATCCGGCCGCCCTCGTCTCCGTGCTCGAAGGGCTTTCCCGCGACAAGCCCCGCGGCATCGCACTGGTTGCGACCGATGCGCCTGACGTGCGCGCCGCCGTCGACAGGCTGGTGCGCGAGCGCTTTCCCATCGTCACCCTGGTTTCCGATCTCACGGGGTCGCTGCGCCATCACTATGCCGGCGTCGACAATATCGCCGCCGGCCGCACAGCCGCGCGTCTGCTCGGACGATTCCTCGGGCCGCGAAAGGGTGAAATCGCCGTGCTCGCCGGCTCCATGCTGGTGCGCGACCATCGCGAGCGGCTGGAGGGCTTCACCGCTGTCATGGCCGAGGAATTTCCCGATCTTGCGATCCTGCCGGTTCTCGAAGGCCGCGACGACCCGGAGGTCGCCCACAGGCTCGTTGCCGACGCGCTTTCGAGGAATGCCGGGATCATCGGCGTCTACAGCCTCGGCGCCGGCAACCGCGGCCTGATCCGGGCGTTGAAGGAGAAGGCCGTCGACCGCGTGCTGACCGTGATCGCCCACGAACTGACCGCTCATACGCGCGCAGCACTGATCGACAACACGATCGATGCGATCCTCAATCAGGATGCCGGCCATGAGGTGCGCAGCGCGATCCGCGTGCTGAAAGCCAAGGCGGACGGGCTTGCCGTCATCGAAGCGCAGGAGCGCATCCGCCTCGACATATTCCTGAAAGACAATCTGCCGTAACGGCAAAGGGAGAAATACCACATGTATCTGGGTCTCGATCTCGGAACCTCCGGCGTCAAGGCGATGCTGATCGACGGTGATCAGAAGATCGTCGGCTCGGCCAACGGTTCGCTCGACGTCTCGCGTCCGCATTCCGGCTGGTCGGAGCAGGAGCCGGCCCACTGGGTGCGCGCCACGGAGGAGGCTGTCGCCGGCCTCAAGGCAAAACATCTGAAGGAGTTGGCGGCGGTCAAGGGCATCGGCCTTTCCGGGCAGATGCATGGCGCAACGCTCATCGATGCCACCGACAAGGTCCTGCGCCCCTGCATCCTCTGGAACGATACGCGCAGCTACGTCGAGGCCGCGGCACTTGATGCCGATCCGCGCTTTCGCGCGCTCACCGGCAACATCGTCTTCCCCGGCTTTACGGCGCCGAAGCTCGCCTGGATCGAAAAGCATGAGCCCGATGTCTTCGCCAAGATCGCCAAGGTGCTCTTGCCGAAGGACTATCTGCGTCTCTGGCTGACCGGCGACTATATCTCGGAAATGTCGGATTCGGCCGGCACCTCCTGGCTCGACACCGGCAAGCGCGCCTGGTCGTCTGAACTGCTGGCCGCCACCAACCTTTCCGAGGCGCAGATGCCGACGCTCGTCGAAGGCACCGAGCAGGCCGGCAAGCTGCGGTCCGAACTGGCGGGGCAATGGGGTATATCAGGGGATGTCGTCGTTGCCGGCGGTGCCGGCGACAATGCGGCCTCGGCCTGCGGCATGGGTACGGTCAGAGATGGCGCCGCCTTCGTCTCGCTCGGCACATCAGGCGTGCTTTTTGCCGCCAACGGTTCCTATTTGCCGAAGCCGGAAAGCGCCGTGCATGCCTTTTGCCACGCGCTGCCGAACACCTGGCACCAGATGGGCGTCATCCTGTCGGCCACCGATGCGCTCAACTGGCATTCCGGAGTGACCGGCAAGTCGGCCGCCGATCTCACCGGCGAACTCGGCGAGACGCTGAAGGCGCCCACCGGCGTCACCTTCCTGCCCTATCTCTCCGGCGAGCGCACGCCGCACAATGATGCCGTCATCCGCGGCGCCTTCATCGGCCTTGAACATGAAAGCAGCCGTGTCGTTCTGACCCAGGCGGTGCTCGAAGGCGTCGCCTTCGCCATCCGCGACAATCTCGAAGCGCTGCGTTCGGCCGGCACCGGCATATCCCGCGTCACGGCAATCGGTGGCGGTTCGCGCTCGCGTTACTGGCTGGCGTCGATCGCGACCGCGCTTGGCGTTCCGGTCGATCTGCCGGCCGACGGCGATTTCGGCGCGGCCTTCGGCGCTGCCCGCCTCGGCCTGATCGCGGCAACGGGCGCAGATCCGATCACGGTCTGCACGCCGCCGGTGACGGCGGGCACGATCGAGCCGGTGGCGTCGCTGAGCGGCGCGTATGAGGATGCTTACAAGCGCTATCGTGCGCTGTACCCGGCGATCAAGTCGCTGGCGCACTGAGAACTGAGACGGCGGCCCCCTCATCCGACCCTTCGGGCCACCTTCTCCCCCAGGGGAGAAGGGAAAAGAAGCGCCGCAGCGAGTCTCTTCTCCCCATCGGGGAGAAGGTGCCGGCAGGCGGATGAGGGGGCCCTGGCGTAGACAAGAATTCGGAACTGCCAACAGATACGAACCCAAGGAGAACCAAAATGAGCACCGGATTTTTCGGCGATATTCAGAAAGTAAAATACGAAGGCCCGGACAGCACCAATCCGCTGGCCTTCCGCTATTACCAGCCGGACGAGATCGTCATGGGCAAGCGCATGGAAGACCATCTGCGCTTTGCGGTGGCCTACTGGCACACCTTCACCTGGCCGGGCGGCGATCCCTTCGGCGGGCAGACCTTCCTGCGTCCCTGGTTCGAGGACACGATGAAGGCCGCCAAGCTCAAGGCCGACGTCGCCTTCGAATTTTTCTCGCTGCTCGGCTCGCCCTATTACTGCTTCCATGACGCCGACGTGCGCCCGGAAGGCAAGACTTTTGCCGAGAACACTAAAAACCTCAACGAGATCGTCGATTATTTCGCCGAGAAGCAGGCCGCAACCGGCACCAAGCTGCTCTGGGGCACGGCGAACCTCTTCTCCCACCGCCGCTATATGTCGGGCGCTGCGACCAATCCGGATCCTGACGTCTTCGCTTTCGCAGCCGCGACGGTAAAGACCTGCATCGACGCCACGCAGAAGCTCGGCGGCGAAAACTACGTGCTCTGGGGCGGCCGTGAAGGCTACGAGACGCTGCTCAACACCGATATCGGCCGCGAGCTCGATCAGCTCGGCCGCTTCCTCAACCTTGTCGTCGAATACAAGCACAAGATCGGCTACAAGGGCACGATCCTGATCGAGCCGAAGCCGCAGGAGCCGACCAAGCACCAGTATGACTACGACGTCGCGACTGTCTACGGCTTCCTCAAGAAGCACGGCCTTGAAAATGAGGTGAAGCTCAATATCGAGCAGGGCCACGCGATCCTTGCCGGCCACTCCTTCGAGCACGAGCTGGCGCTTGCCAATGCTCTCGGCATCTTCGGCTCGATCGACATGAACCGCAATGACTACCAGTCCGGCTGGGATACCGACCAGTTCCCGAACAATGTTCCCGAAATGGCACTCGCCTATTACCATGTTCTGGCTGGCGGCGGCTTCAAGACCGGCGGCACCAACTTCGACTCGAAACTTCGCCGCCAGTCTCTCGACCCGGCGGATCTGCTGATCGGCCATATCGGCGGCATGGATTGCTGCGCCCGCGGCCTGAAGGCCGCCGCCAAGATGATCGAGGACAAGGCTCTGTCGCAGCCGCTCGCCGATCGTTATGCCGGCTGGGAATCTGCCGAGGCGCAGAAGCTCTTCCGCGGCGAGTATTCGCTGGATGAGATCACCCACTATGTCGAGAGCCACGACGTCAACCCGCAGCCAAGGTCGGGCAAGCAGGAATTGCTTGAGAACATCGTCAACCGTTACGTTTGACAAAGTGCGTCGGCGGCCATTGGTCGCCGGCGCAATTTTGCCGGCTAAATGCGCCTTAAGCGCTCAGCGATATGGGTTCAACGCTTCGACAAGTTGCGCGACGGCGCCGAGACTGAGTTCCGAACCACCAGATCCGGCCTCAGCAGGATTTCCGTTTCGGCCGGCCGGCCATCGGACAGAAGTTCCAGCAGCAGCGCCATTGCCTGCTTGCCGATTGCCGTTCTCGGCTGGCGGACCGTGGTCAGCGGTGGGGATATGAAGACGGCCTGCGGCACGTCGTCGAAACCGGTCACCGAGAAATCCCGCGGAATGTCGTAGCCTCGCGCGCCGAGACCAATCATGACGCCGATCGCCGTCTGGTCGTTCACGCACATGAAGGCGGTTGGAAGCGTGTCGCGCATGAAAAGCTGTTCGACCGCATGCCGCCCGCTTTCGATCGTGCCGTCGCCTTCGAGCACGATCCTGGTGTCGGGCGGGATGCCTGCTGCGTCGAGACCGGCATCGTAACCCATGCGGCGTCTGGTATAGGCAAGCCGGGTGCGCGAATCGCCGATGAAGGCGATCTTGCGATGCCCTTCGGCCAGCAGCAGATCCACCGCTTTGCGAGCGCCCTCGGTGTCGTCGACGCCGACATAGGGAATGCCGCCGTTGAAGACGGGCTCGAAAACGCCGACGCTCGGCGGCAGCCGCGCGGTCATGGTCTGATGCCCGAAGGGCAGGATGCCGGTGAACAGGATCAATCCGGCCGCCTGGTTGGAATTGAAGAATTTCAGATATTCCAGACCGCGCTGCGCATCGTTCTGCGTGTGGCCGATCAGGATGCCGTAGCCGTGAGCTCGCGCTTCGTTTTCCAGCCCGACGAGAATGTTGGAGAAATTGGGATCGCCGATATCGGGCGCCACGACGAGGATCATGTTGGAGCGGCCAAGCCTCAGGCTGCGCGCCATGGCGTTGGTCGTATAGCCGGTGATGGCGATCGCCTGGTTGACCTTGAGGCGGGTGGAGTTGGCGACCTTCTCCGGCATGTGGATTGCCCGGGAAACCGTCGCGATGGAGACCTCGGCGATCCGGGCGACGTCTTCGATGGTTGCGGGCGTGGAATTCGACACTTGGCTCTGCCTTGGGGCTGTCTTCGCCGCGACACTACACAGACTTGTCGAGAGGTCAAAGGCATGCTTCAACTGATCTGTGTAAATCAACGATGTAAACCTTTACATGACGTATGTAAAGGTTTACATAAGCCCCAGAGCGGGTGGGATGCCGCTTTAGGAG
Source organism: Rhizobium sp. PEPV16 (assembly GCF_008919455.1). Lineage (NCBI taxonomy): Bacteria > Pseudomonadati > Pseudomonadota > Alphaproteobacteria > Hyphomicrobiales > Rhizobiaceae > Rhizobium > Rhizobium sp. PEPV16. The sequence goes on along the minus strand of NZ_VSZV01000310.1, from coordinate 175,495 downwards.
GACCGGATGACTGTGGAAGCTGCCGACACCGCACCCGTGGTGCTGTCCGCCAGGCGCATATGCAAATCCTTCAGTGGAGTGCAGGTTCTCTTCAGCGTGAACTTCGATCTCCGCGCCGGCGAAATCCATGCGCTCATGGGTGAAAATGGCGCCGGCAAATCCACGCTTGTCAAAGTTTTGTCCGGGTTCGAACAGCCGAGCTCCGGCGAGATCCTGCTCGACGGCAAGCCGGTCGTGCTGCCGCCCAATGGCGCCGCCGAGGCGCTCGGCATCGTCATCATTCACCAGGAATTCAACCTCGCCGAACATTTGACCGTGACGGAGAGCCTCTTTCTTGGGCGCGAAGTCACGCGTTTCGGCGTGCTCGACCGCAAATATATGCGGTCGGAGACACGCAAGGTTCTCGATGTGCTCGGTTCGCATGTCGATGAGAATGCGCTGATCAGCACGCTTTCCATCGCCGACAAGCAGATGGTCGAAATCGCCAAGGCAATCAGCCGCGATGCGCGAGTGGTGTTCATGGACGAACCGACCGCAGTGCTGTCGAGTGAAGAGACCAACATGCTGTTCAAGCAGGTCCGCAAGCTCCGCGACCAGGGTACCAGCTTCGTCTTCGTGTCCCACAAGCTCGACGAAGTGATGGAGTTGACCGACCGGGTCACCGTCCTTCGCGATGGCCAATGGATCAAGACTTCGCCGACATCCGTTCTGGACGGGGAATCGATCGCGCAGCTGATGGTCGGCCGCGAACTCTCCAGCCTCTATCCCGCCAAGGTCGAGCCTGATGTCGACGAGGAGATTGTCCTCAGGGTCGCATCGTTGTCCACGGGCTATGTGAAGGATGCAAGCTTTGAGGTGCGCAAGGGCGAGATCATCGGTTTTTCAGGCATGATCGGCTCCGGCCGCACCGAGCTGATGGAAGCGATCGCCGGGTTGCGGACCCGTCTCGAGGGCGAGGTGGTCATCAAGGGTGAAACGGTTCCCTCCGGCGATGTCCATGCCGCCAACCGCTGCGGGCTCGCCTATATGACCAAGGACCGCAAGTCGAAAGGCCTCTTGCTGCGCTCCGGCATGGTGACTAATCTGACACTGCAATCGCTCGGAAGGCACGCTCGCCACGGTTATCTCAGCCCGGGCAGCGAGGCGGCCGCGATGGCAAAGGCCAAACGCCGCTTCGATATCAGGGTTCGCGACAGCAATATCGTCGCCGGCCGGATGTCGGGGGGGAACCAGCAGAAGCTGCTGCTCGCCAAGGTCATGGAGACCGAACCTCAGATCATCATCATCGACGAGCCGACGCGCGGCATCGACGTGGGCACCAAGCAGCAGATCTATCATTTCATCTCGGCACTCGCCCGGGACGGCCGGTCGATCATCGTCGTGTCGTCGGAGATGCCGGAGGTCATCGGCCTCTGCACGAGAGTGGCGGTGATGCGCGAAGGGCGTATCGTCGGCGTGCTCGAGGGCGAGGAGATTTCCGAGCAGGAGATCATGCGTTACGCCGCCGGGCTCAAGAAGAAGGCGGCTGCCTGAAGGCTGAAGCAGGGCTTTGCCGATCAGGACGACACATTAAGATTCCCAGAAAATATGGGACGGGAGGTTGGTTTTGGAAATGAGTGTCAACGAGGAGACCAGGGAAATCCGGCGCCGGTCCTGGCGGGATGTCGACCTGCGTGCGGTCGCGCCCTTCGTCGCCCTGGCGCTGCTGCTGATCGTCGGAGCCCTGGTCAACCCTAATTTCATTGGCATCACCAACCTTGCCAATGTCGCGACGCGCAGCGCATTCATCGCCATCATCGCGGTCGGTGCGACCTTCGTGATATCGGCGGGAGATCTCGACCTATCGGTGGGCTCGATGGTGGCCTTCGTCGCCAGCCTGATGATCCTGCTGATGAATTCGGGCACCATCGAAAATCCGGCGTTGATGCTGGTTGTCGCGGTCGTCTTCACCATGGTCGCCGGCGCACTCTGCGGCCTGGCGAACGGCCTGATCACGACGGTGGGCAGGATCGAGCCGTTCATCGCGACGCTCGGCACGATGGGCATCTATCGCGGCCTGACGACATGGCTGTCGCAGGGTGGCGCGATCACGCTTCGCTCCGCCGATATCCAGACGCTCTATCGCCCTGCTTATTTCGGCAATATCGCCGGCATACCGGTGCCGATCGTGGTGATCCTGGCGGTGACTGCGGTTGCGGCCTTCATCCTCTATCGCACCCGCTACGGGCGCCACGTCGTCGCTGTGGGATCAAACAGCGATGTCGCCCGCTATTCGGGTATCGCGGTCAACCGTGTGCGGACGATCGCTTTCGTCATCCAGGGACTGTGCGTCGCCATTGCCGTGCTGCTCTACGTTCCCCGTCTCGGCTCGACGTCGGCGACGACCGGTATCCTGTGGGAACTGCAGGCGATCACGGCCGTCGTCGTAGGCGGCACGGCGCTGAAGGGTGGCGCGGGCAGGGTCTGGGGCACGATCTGCGGCGCCTTCATTCTCGAATTGGTCGGCAACATCATGCTGCTTTCGAATTTCATCAGCGAGTATCTGATCGGCGCCATCCAGGGTGCAATCATCATCATCGCCATGTTCGTCCAGCGCTCGCTGGTGCGCAAAGCTTGAATTGCCAAATCATGAATTGACCGGACTTACAGGGCGTCCGGTCCCGTATGGAAAAGTCCCTGACCTTATTGGGAGGAAATAGCATGCGTAAATTGATGTTGGGCCTGGCGGTTGCGGCGGTGACGTTCGCCGGCGCCGCTCACGCCCAGGACAAGAAATTCACGATCGGCGTGTCCATTCCGGCCGCCGACCACGGTTGGACGTCCGGCGTCGTGTTCCATGCCGAACGAGTCGCCAAGCTGCTGATGGCCGAACATCCCGGTCTCAACGTCATCGTCAAGACCTCGCCGGACGCCGCCAGCCAGGCCAACGCCGTGCAGGATCTCGATACGCAAGGCATCGACGCCCTCGTCATCCTGCCATCGGACCCGGATCCGCTCGTCAACGCCATCAAGGAAGTCAAGGCTAAGGGCAAGTTCGTCGCCCTCGTCGACCGCGCGCCGAGCAACAACGACAATTCCGTGCGCGACCTCTATGTCGCCGGCAACAACCCGGCTCTCGGCGAAGTCGCCGGCAAGTACATCAAGGACACGACGCCGGACGCCGAAGTCGTCATCATCCGCGGTCTGCCGATCCCGATCGATCAGCAGCGCCAGGATGGCTTCGACAAGGGCATTGCCGGCTCGAACGTCAAGGTTCTCGACCGCCAGTACGGCAACTGGAACCGCGACGATGCCTTCAAGGTCATGCAGGACTACCTGACCAAATACCAGAAGATCGATGTCGTATGGTGCCAGGACGACGACATGGCCGTCGGCGTTCTGCAGGCGATCGAGCAGGCCAAGCGCACCGACATCAAGTATGTCGTCGCCGGCGCCGGCTCCAAGGACATGGTCAAGAAGGTCATGGACGGCGACAAGCTGATCCCGGTCGACGTTCTCTATCCGCCGGCAATGGTCGGCACGGCAATGGAGCTGACGGCGGCGGCACTCTACGATCAGGTTCCGGTTCATGGCAGCTACATTCTCGATGCGACGCTCATCACCAAGGAGAATGCCAAGGACTTCTACTTCCCGGATTCTCCGTTCTGATCCATCGATCGGAGACATGCGCCCATTCGAAAGGATGGGCGCATTTTTTATGCTTCTTATACAGGGGCTGACCGAAAATGCTGCACGTACCTCTTGCCCGCTAAAGCCCATCATGATTAGCTCTCAGCGATATCGCATCTGGCCTTGCGCCAAATCACGAGCCAAGGGCGAGGAGGCGCCTTGCTCCCGCCAAATAGCGTGCTACAACACTTCAGAAACGTTTACGGTCGATATTCAGGGAGGAATCTGACATGAAGACGATCAAGGGCCCCGGCCTTTTCCTTGGCCAGTTCGCGGGCGATACTGCTCCTTTCAATTCGTGGGACGCCATCACCAAATGGGCGGCCGACATTGGTTACAAGGGCGTCCAGGTACCGACCTGGGCCAGCCAGCTGATTGATCTCAAAAAGGCTGCCACATCCAAGGCCTATTGCGACGAATTCGCCGGCAAGGCGCGCGAAAACGGCATCGAGATCACCGAACTCTCCACTCACCTGCAGGGCCAGCTCGTCGCCGTTCATCCGGCCTATGACGAAGCCTTCGACGGGTTCGCGGCACCGGAGGTACGCGGTAATCCGAAGGCGCGTCAGGAGTGGGCGGTCGAGCAGGTCAAGATGGCGCTGACGGCATCCAAAAACCTCGGGCTTACGGCGCATGCGACCTTCTCCGGCGCGCTTGCCTGGCCCTTCATCTATCCCTGGCCGCAGCGTCCTGCCGGTCTGGTCGAGACTGCCTTTGACGAGCTCGCCCGTCGCTGGACGCCGATCCTCAACCACGCGGACGAGAACGGCATCGACGTCTGCTACGAAATCCATCCGGGTGAGGATCTGCATGACGGCATCACCTTCGAGATGTTCCTCGAGCGCGTGAAGAACCATCCGCGCGCCAACATGCTCTACGATCCCTCGCACTATGTACTGCAGTGCCTCGATTATCTCGACAACATCGACATCTACAAGGACCGCATCAAGATGTTCCACGTCAAGGATGCGGAGTTCAATCCGACCGGGCGCCAGGGCGTCTACGGCGGCTATCAGGGCTGGGTCGAACGCGCCGGCCGGTTCCGTTCTCTCGGCGACGGCCAGGTCGATTTCGGTGCGGTGTTTTCGAAGATGACGGCGAATAATTTCGACGGCTGGGCCGTGGTCGAATGGGAATGCGCGCTGAAGCATCCGGAAGACGGCGCCCGCGAAGGCGCCGAATTCGTCGCCGCGCATATCATCCGCGTTACCGAGAAAGCCTTCGACGATTTCGCCGGCAGCGGTACGGACCAGGCGGCGAACCGGCGGATGCTGGGGCTTTAGGCTTTCATTTCCCTTCTCCCCAGCGGGGAGAAGATGCCCGTCAGGGCAGATGAGGGGGATGAGGAGCGATAGCGACGAATGCCTTGAGCGACAAGCGAAAGGCAATATCTGTCGCGAGGCCCCCTCATCCGGCCCTCCGGGCCACCGACCAGGGTCGAGCCACAGGTCTCGACCCGTCCTTCGAACCCCCGAGGGGAGAAGGGAAGAAAAATCAGGAGGACAGAATGGCAATCGAAGCATCAACCGAACAGACACGCGAGCCGCGCATCCGGCTCGGCATGGTGGGCGGCGGCGCGGGCGCGTTTATCGGCGCGGTGCACCGTATCGCGGCACGCATCGACGATCAGTACGATCTCATCGCCGGCGCGCTGTCGGCTTCGCCCGAAAAGGCGATCGCATCCGGCCGCGACCTCGGCCTCGATCCGTCGCGGACCTATTCCAGCTATCGCGAGATGGCAATCCGCGAGGCGAAGCTGAAAAACGGCATCGAGGCGGTGGCGATCGTCACGCCGAACCATGTGCATTACGATGCGGCCAAAGAATTCCTCAAGCGCGGCATCCACGTCATCTGCGACAAGCCGCTGACGTCCAACCTTGCCGATGCGAAGAAGCTGAAGAAGATCGCCGACGAGAGCGGCGCGCTGTTCGTGCTGACGCATAATTACACCGGCTATCCGATGGTCCGCCAGGCGCGCGAGATGATCGCGAACGGCGAACTCGGCGACATCCGCGTCGTCCAGGCCGAATATCCGCAGGACTGGCTCACGGAAGCGGTCGAGCAAACCGGCCAGAAGCAGGCCGCCTGGCGCACCGATCCGGCGCAGTCCGGCGTCGGCGGCTCGACCGGCGATATCGGCACGCATGCCTATAATCTCGCCGCCTTCATCACCGGTCTCGAGCTTGACAGCCTCGCCGCCGATCTCGACAGTTTCGTTCCGGGCCGCCGGCTGGACGACAACGCCCATGTCATGCTGCGCTTCAAGGCGAAGGGCTCGGAGAAGCCGGCCAAGGGCCTGCTCTGGTGCAGCCAGGTGGCGCCGGGCCACGAGAACGGCCTGATGGTCCGCGTCTACGGCACCAAGGGCGGGCTCGAATGGACCCAGAAAGACCCGAACTACTTGTGGTATACGCCTTTCGGCGAGCCGAAGCGGCTGATCACCCGGGGCGGCGCCGGTTCAGGCGCGGCTGCCGGCCGTGTCACGCGCGTGCCATCCGGGCATCCGGAAGGTTATCTTGAGGCCTTTGCGACGATCTATACGGAAGCCGCGCATGCGATCAACGCCCGCAAGAAGGGCAAGGCCGCCGACAAGGCGGTGGTCTACCCCACCGTCGATGACGGCGTGAAGGGTGTGGCTTTCGTCGAAGCCTGCGTCGCGTCTTCGAAGAAGAATGGCGCCTGGGTCAAGCTCTGAATCTAATGATCCGCGTCATTGGCGTCGCCCAATGAAAAACGCCGAGGTGGTCTCGCCTGAAGTCGCCTCGGCTTTTTGTTTTATTTCTGATCAAGCCGCAGCAGTGCGGCCGCGCTTCAGAAGGTTATCGACGCTCAACGGTCCGGCACCTGCCGCCACCAGATAAAGAAACACGAAGCAGAACAGGATCGCCGCGACGCCGCCGTTCTGGGCGGGATAGATGCCCTTCGACGCATGGCCGATGAAATAGGCGAAGGCCATCAGGCCCGAGAGCACGAAGGCTGCGATACGGGTCTGGAATCCCACCAGGACCAGGAAGCCGAAGGTGAGTTCGAGCAGCCCGGCAATCCAGGAGAGCGAGCCCGCGGGCGGCACGCTTGCCGCGGCCGGAAAATGCAGGATCTTCTGTGTTCCGTAGCTGAAAAGTACGAGTGACGAGACGATGCGCAACAAGCTCAGCAGATGAGGCTGCAGCGAATGGACCGAAGAGAGCATAGGATTCCTTTCACATTTGTGATTGCATTTCCCGTGTAAGGATCTCCGTCTCAACGGCCAAGTCACGACTGCTGACAATGCCGTTATGAGGGTGGTTGCCGGATAGAGAGCGGCGTTGCAGCTGCTCTGTTTTTCCTACTGCAACGTTGCAGTTTTTCTCGCCGCCAGCCTGTACTTTGCCCGCAGGCTTGGCTAAATCCGGCGCAAACGGCTGAACCTGAGAGATAGGATTTACAGATGATCGATCCGAAGAAACTCGCAGAGCGCTTTCCCGGCGACTTCACCTTCGGCGTTGCCACCGCCGCCTTCCAGATCGAAGGCGCCAGCAAGGCCGATGGCCGCAAGCCATCCATCTGGGATGCTTTCTGCAATATGCCCGGCCGCGTCCATAATCGCGATAACGGCGACGTTGCCTGCGACCACTACAATCGCCTGGAGCAGGACCTCGATCTCATCAAGAAGATGGGTGTCGAAGCCTACCGGTTCTCGATCGCCTGGCCGCGCATTATCCCCGACGGTACGGGTCCGGTGAACGAGGCCGGCCTCGATTTCTACGACCGGCTGGTCGACGGCTGCAAGGCGCGGGGCATCAAGACCTTCGCGACGCTCTACCATTGGGATCTGCCTCTGTTGCTCGCCGGCGAGGGCGGCTGGACTGCGCGCTCGACCGCCTACGCCTATCAGCGCTACGCCAAGACGGTGATGAACCGCCTGGGGGATCGCCTTGACAGTGTCGCCACCTTCAACGAGCCCTGGTGCATCGTCTGGCTCAGCCACCTCTACGGCATTCATGCTCCTGGCGAGCGCAACATGCAGGCCGCCCTTCACGCCATGCATTACATGAACTTGGCACACGGCCTCGGCGTCGAGGCGATCCGCTCGGAAGCCCCCAATGTGCCGGTCGGCCTCGTGCTCAATGCCGCCTCGATCATTCCCGGCTCCGACAGCCCGGCCGATCGCGCCGCCGCCGAGCGTGCACATCAGTTCCACAACGGCGCCTTCTTCGACCCCGTCTTCAAGGGCGAGTATCCCAAGGAATTCGTCGAAGCGCTCGGCGATCGCATGCCCGTCATCGGGGATGGCGACATGAAGCTCATCAGCCAGAAACTCGACTGGTGGGGTCTGAACTACTACAAGCCCGAGCGCGTCACCGACGATGCCGAACGCAAGGGCGATTTCCCCTGGACGGTGGAAGCGCCGCCGGCAAGCGACGTCAAGACCGATATCGGCTGGGAAATCTATGCGCCGGGCCTGAAGCTCTCGGTCGAGGACCTTTACCGCCGCTATGACCTGCCGGAATGCTACATCACCGAGAACGGCGCCTGCGACAATACCGATGTCGTCGACCGCGAGGTCGACGATGTGATGCGTCTCGACTATCTCGGCGATCACCTCGACGTCGTTGCCGGCCTCATAAAGGACGGCTATCCCCTGCGCGGCTATTTCGCCTGGAGCCTGATGGACAATTTCGAATGGGCGGAAGGCTACCGCATGCGCTTCGGCCTCGTGCATGTCGATTATCAGACCCAGTTGCGCACGATAAAGATGAGCGGCAAATGGTATCGCCAACTTGCGGCTCAATTCCCGAAGGGCAATTACAAAGCGAGTTAGCGCGATTACTCCGGCGGGCACCTGATCCAGGGGGCCTTTGAACTTGACCTTGCGGCGGCACGGCAAGCTGACGCTGCTTGCCGTCAATTTTGCGACAGCCGTCGGCACGGACAAAAATCGATCGTCAGACACGTGCGGCAGGCGGTTGTTTAAACGTTTTTGAACTCTTGGCTGGCAAAGTCCACCGGTCAGGGAGCCGTTATGCAGGCAGTCGGGAAGTCGCAGAGCAAGGGATTGGGAATAGGCCGTCACATTACCGTCACCGGCGTACTTTTCTCCTTCGCGATCATCGTCGCCGTCGTCACCATCATGGTGCTGACGGCACTCGAACGCGTGACCGAAAATGCTAATCTCCTCGATGACGAGCGCTCGCGCGAAACAACGATCGGCGCGGTGAAGACTTTCGAGGATCAGCTCGGCGCGACGCTCGACGATTATGCCGCCTGGGACGATGCCGCCGCCAACGTCTACGCGCCGGACGGTATGGCCTGGACGGTGAGCAATTACGGCGAGATGTCGGTCAACAGCTCGCTGTTCGACATGGCGATCGTCATCGATGACGAGAAGAAGGCGATCATGGCTTATCGCGACGGCAAACCGATGGAGGAGTCGCTCGCGGATTTCTTTGCGCCGTCGCTCTGGATCCTGCTCGACAGGGTGAAGGCGGGCGCCCCGGCCGATCGTCCTCAGGCGGTCGGTTTCGTCACCACCAAGCGCGGCATTGCCGCTGTCGGCGTGGCATTGGTGCGGGAAAAGTCCGGTGCGCTGGATGCGCCCGCCGGCCAGCGCCGCTATCTTGTTTTCGCCCGCCATCTCGATGACGACAGGGTGACCGCGCTCGGCGAGACCTATGTCATCGGCGGGCTGAGGCTGGCGCCGCCGAGTTTTGCTGCCGACTATCGCGTACCCATCGTCGATCCGACGGGGGCAACGCTCGGCAAGCTCGTCTGGACCTCGCGTTCACCGGGCGATATCGCCTATGCGCAGGTGCGGCCGATGGTCATCCAGGCGCTCGGCCTCGTCGGATTGTTCTTCGTGGTGCTGCTGGTCATCGGCTGGCTTGCCGGCCGCCGCCTGAGGGCAGAGGAGGGCAGCGCCCGCGAGGAGGCGTTGCGCGACAGGCTGAGCGGCCTTTCCAATCGCGACGGTCTCGGGCTCGCCGTCGATCGTTTTGTCGTCGAGGCATGCCAGGCCAAGCGCAACGTGCTGCTCCTCTATCTCGATCTTGATGGCTTCAAGGAAGTCAATGACAGCTATGGCCACGGCACCGGCGACCAGTTGATCCGTGCGGTCGCGGCCGGGCTCGATGTGCTCATTCCGCAGGGTGCGGTTCTCGCCCGTATCGGCGGCGATGAATTTGCGATCGCCTTTCTCTCCGACAGCGAGAATGCCGCCGCCCTGCAGCTGGCCGAGCAGATCCTCGATTTTCTGGTCGAGCCGCTGGAGATCGGCCGCCGCGTGGTCGTCGTCGGAGCCAGTATCGGCATCGCCATGTCGCCTTTGGGTGCGGTTGGGCGTGAAGAGCTGGTGCGCCGCTCCGACCTTGCCATGTACAAGGCGAAGGAGGCCGGACGCGCGCGGATGATGCTCTATGATCCGTCGATGGATGCGGATCGGGAGCAGCGTAATGCGTTGGAGCTCGATCTTCGGATGGCGATCGAAAGCGGCGACCTGACGCTCGCCTACCAGCCGCTGATTGATGCGGCGACGCATGCGATGACCGGCGTCGAGGCACTGGTGCGCTGGAACCGCCCGGGCCATGGCCCTGTTTCGCCCGAGCTGTTCATCCCGATCGCCGAGACCAGCGGCCTCATCGAATCGCTCGGCCTGTTCGTGCTGCGCAAGGCCTGTGAGACGGCGAAGCAATGGCCGGAACTCAACGTTTCGGTCAACGTCTCGCCCGGCCAGTTCCGCAATCCCGCCTTCACTGACTATGTGCGCTACGTGCTGAAGCAGACGGAGATCGAGGCCGGCCGGATAACGCTGGAGATCACCGAAGGTTACATGATCCAGAATCCGCAGCGCACCCGCCAGTCGATCGAACGGCTGAAGGGGCTGGGGGTCAAGGTGGCACTCGATGACTTCGGCTCCGGCTTCTCCTCGATCGGCTATCTCAGGCAGTTCGGCTTCGACCGCATCAAGATCGACCGCTCGCTGGTCATGGGTGTCAACGACAAACGCCAGCGCGAGATGCTGCAGGCGACGGTGGCGCTCGCCCGCTCGCTCGACATTCCGGTGACGGCCGAAGGCATCGAGACCGAGGAGCAGGCGATCGCCATGCGCCTTTTCGGCTGCGACTGCCTGCAGGGCTATTTGTTCGGAAAGCCTGTGACATCAGACCTTATCACCGAGATGCTGAACGAGCGACGTGAAGCGGAGCCGGAAGCTCGGCGCCGCATCCAGGCGGCAGGCTGATCCAATCAGAATCCTGGCTCAGCTGCCGATATGTCGCTGGCCGCGCTTCTTCGCCAGGGCGATCTGGTGCTGACGCTGACGGTAACGCAGCCGGTCTTCCTCCGTGCGCGTGTGGTAGCAATGGCTGCAGGAAACGCCTTCCTCGTAAAGCGGCGAGGTGATCTCCTCGGCGGTGATCGGGTTGCGGCAGGCGTGGCAGAGCCGGTGTTCGCCTTCCTTCAAACCGTGCTCGACGGACACGCGCTCGTCGAAGACGAAGCAGGCGCCATCCCAGAGGCTTTCCTCCTGCGGCACTTCCTCCAGATATTTCAGGATGCCGCCCTTCAGATGATAGACCTCGTCGAAGCCCTCAGCCTTCATGAAGGCGGTGGCCTTCTCGCAGCGTATGCCGCCGGTGCAGTACATGGCGACCTTCTGTTTGTTGTGCAGACCGGGATTCTGGCGCACCCATTCCGGAAACTCACGGAAGCTCTTGGTCTTCGGGTCGAGCGCGCCGCGGAAGGTTCCGATCGCTGTCTCGTAGTCGTTGCGGGTGTCGATGACGATGGTGTCGGGATCGGAAATCAGCGTGTTCCAGTCCTTGGCAGCCACATAGGTGCCGACCACCTTGTTGGGGTCGATATCTTCGAAACCCATGGTGACGATTTCCTTCTTCAGCTTCACCTTCATGCGCAGGAAGGGCATTTTCGAGGCGCGGCTTTCCTTGTGCTCCAGGCCCGAAAATTCCGGCTGGGCGCGCAGGAAAGCGAGCACGGCGTGAATGCCGGCATCCGGGCCAGCGATCGTGCCGTTGATGCCTTCATGCGCCAGAAGCAGCGTTCCCTTGACGCCCTTCTGCTCGCAAAGCGTCTGCAGCGGTGCCTGCAGGCCGGCAAAGCGCGGCACGGAAACGAAATGGTAGAGTGCGGCCACGAGGAACGGGCTGGTGTGTGTCAGGCTGTCGGTCATAGGCCGGAAATACAGAAAATCAGCGGGCCGCGCAATTGCCTTTGCCAGCGGCGACCTTCTCTCAGTTTCCAGCCATCAACCAGAGAAGCTCGATGCGCTCCGCTTCCTCGTCGGCATCATCGGCGAAGACGGCTTCGGCCTTGACCAGCGCTTGCCGCCGGTCTTCCTGCTGGCGGAAGATCATGATGTCGAGCAGATGCGCAAGATCGTCATTGCGGGTGAAGAGCTGCGGTTCGGCCTCGACCAGTTCGGAGAGCACGGTGAGATCGTGGATGTGGCCGAGATCCTCGACAAGTTCCTTGGCGGCATCGCGCTTGACCTTCATCGCGCCCGGCCAGACGTCACGCAAAAGGGCATGGTAGAGCCGATAGTCATAGGTGCGTTTGCGCAGATCGTGGAAATCGTCGGCCGATGCCTCGCCATGGCAAGCCGCAAGCGCGGTCTTGGCCTTCCGCGCCGTGCGGCGCCAGCTCTTTGCCAGCATGCGGGCATTCTTGCGGTGGCCGCCATCAAAGGAGATGGCATCCAGGGCGGAGATCGCTTCCTTCAGAACGTCGGAGGTTTCCGCGAGCCGCTGTTCCAGGCCGCTTTCGGCCTGCGCCATCCAGTCACGGCGCCCTTCAAGAATGGTGACGATGCGGCCGAGCGCCTCGCTCTCCTCGTTCCCGCGGGCTGCGTGCTGCAGATATTTCGCGGTGCCGATGAGGGCGGCAGCGTCGCGGATCGCCGAAAGCGAGCGTGCGGTATCGCGCAGCCTCGCATTTTCCTGGGCCTGAAAATCCGGCACCTCGCGGGCCACGAGGCGGTAGAGTGAGCGCAACCGCTTCAGGTTCTTGCGGAAAGAATGGATCGCCTCATGCGCGCCGTCCGGGCGTTCCTCAAGGAAAGTGACGGCGCGTTCCAGCTGCTCTGTCGCGACGCTGCGGAACGCCTTGGTGAAATCGGCGTCAGGCCGAATGCGATAGGCCATGCCTGTCGTGCCCGTATTCTGTGGCAAGGGCCTGATTGGAATAGCGGAAATCGCCGGTCACTTCGCGGCCGAGCCAGGTGGGCAGGGGCGGATCATCGGTCTCCGCCGTCATTTCCACCTCGGCGATCACCAGTCCGCGGTGCTCGCCGGTGAAGACGTCGACTTCCCAGACGAAATCCTCATGCGGAACGCGATGGCGCGTCTTCTCGATGACGACGCCGATCGCGTTCTGCAACAGCTCTTCGGCATCGGCGATGGGGATGTCATATTCGAATTCGTCACGAGTGATGGCGCTGCGGCCGATCTTGATCGTCAGTTTCGCCTTCCTGCCGTCGAGGATGCGCACCCGGACGGAGCGGTCGTCCATCGAGGCAATATAACCCTGCCTGAGGACAGACTTCGTCTCGACGGCGGAACGCCATCCATCGCTGCGCACAAGAAACTTCCGCTCGATCTCTTTCGCCATACTGGTGAACCTTTTGTGACGATTGCGGCACGGTAGCCCAATTTCCACGCATTTCATACCCTTCTCGGCATGCGGCCCGGTTTTAGCTCGACAAGGTTCCGCGGGGGCGTTATTCGGGGTCCGAATTCAATCGTTTCAAGGAGGTCGCGCGACCATGGGCGAGAAAACAGAGAAGCTCCTTTCCATCCTGAAACTCCAGCCTGTCGTTCCGGTCTTGATCGTCGACGATGCGAAGACGGCGGTGCCGCTGGCCCGTGCGCTCGTCGCGGGCGGCCTGAAGGCGATCGAGATCACCATGCGCACGCCGGCGGCGCTCGAGGCCGTGCGCGCTGTCGCCGCAGAGGTCGAGGGGGCCGAAGTCGGCGCCGGCACGATCCTCAATGTCGCCCATTGGGAAGCCGCCGTCGAGGCCGGTTCGAAGTTCATCGTCAGCCCGGGCACGACGCAGGAACTGCTCGATGCCGCCGCCGATTCCGACGTGCCGCTGCTTCCGGGCGCTGCGACCGCCAGCGAAGTCATGGCGCTGCGCGAAGAAGGTTACCAGGTGCTGAAATTCTTCCCGGCCGAGCAGGCTGGCGGCGCCGCCTATCTCAAGGCGCTGTCCTCGCCGCTTGCCGGCACGCTGTTTTGCCCGACCGGCGGTATTTCGCTGAAGAATGCCAATGATTATCTCTCGCTGCCGAACGTCATTTGCGTCGGCGGCTCGTGGGTGGCGCCAAAGGAACTGGTCGCGGCCGGCGCCTGGGCCGGCATTACCAAGCTCGCGGCAGAGGCGGCGGCGCTGAAGGCCTGAGTTTCGGCAAGGGCGGGCGAGCCTCATGGCTCAATCCCGCTCCCCAAGTTTGTATTTCAGCCGTCGCAAACCTATGTACTCCTCCAGTTTCAACAGGGAGATGACGAGGAATGTTCGACGCAAAAAAGCTTCTCGACCAGTTCTTGGGTTCGCAGGTGCCGGGTCTCGGCGGCTCGGTCCGCGACAGGGCGGGTGATGCCGTTCAGACGGCCAGGAACAATCCGATGAAGACCGGTGCCATTGCTGCCGCGCTCCTCGGCACCAAGACCGGCCGCAGTATTGCCGGCAATGCACTGGCGATCGGCGGTCTTGCCGCGATTGCCGGCCTCGGTTACCAAGCCTACAAGAATTACCAGGCCGGGCAGGCCCCCGCTGCCCCTTCCGATGCACCGTCGGCCAATAATCCGGTGCTTCTGCCGCCGCCTGCCGAATCCGGTTTCGGGCCGACGTCGCCTGCCGGCAGCAATGAATTCGCCCTGGTGCTGATCCGCGCGATGATTGCCGCCGCCAAGGCCGACGGCCATATCGACGATGCCGAACGCGCCCTCATCATGGAGAAGGTCAAGGCCGCCGATGTCAGCGGCGAGGCTGCGGCCTTCATCGAGCATGAACTCGCCTCGCCGACGGATATTGATGCGCTCGTGGCCGCCGCGGTGACGGAAGAACAGCGCGTCGAGCTCTACACCGCCTCGCGGCTCACCATCGAGCCGGATTCACGCGCCGAGCGCGGTTATCTCGATCTGCTTGCCGGCCGCCTCGGCCTTGCCGACCAACTGGTCGACCATATCGAGGCGACGGTATCCTCCGCCAAGGTGACCTTGTCACAGTGACATCTAGGCCGGTTGCCTTTGTCGGGCGGCTGGCCTATCCACTCTTCCGAAAAGGGGAGTGAACATGCGCGATCTTGCAAATTTCAAGGGCTGCCCGGCGCCGAAGCCGGTGACGCTGAAGGGCCGTTTCGTCACGGTTGAACCCTATCGGCGCGCGGAACATCTCGAGGCGCTGTGGGACGGGCTCGGCGGCATGGGCATCAACCCGCTGCTTCTCTATTTCGCGCAGGACGATTTCTCCGGTATCGACGATTTCGCCAGCTGGCTGGAAACCGTCAATACCAAGTCCGGCTGGCTCACCCATATCTTCCGCGACAACGCCACCGGCAAGATTGTCGGCATGGCGAACTACATGCGCGCCGACCCGGCAAACGGCGTCGTCGAGATCGGCGGAGTGGCGCACGGGGCCGAGATGAAGCGGTCGCCGCTTTCGACCGAGGCGCATTACCTGATGGCCAAGCACGTCTTCGAGGATCTCGGCTACCGCCGCTACGAATGGAAATGCGACAATAAGAACGAGGCGAGCAAGACGACGGCCGCGCGTTACGGCTTCAGCTTCGAAGGGGTCTTCCGCCAGCACATGATCTCCAAGCATCGCAACCGCGACACCGCCTGGTTCTCGATGATCGATGCCGAATGGCCGGTGATCAACGATGCCTTCGAAGCATGGCTTTCCCCCGCGAATTTCGACGCCCAGGGCAATCAGATCCGCCGCCTGCAGGATATCCGCGCCGATCTCGAAAAGGAAAGGCTCGTATGAGCCCGGAAAGCCGCTCGCAGGCGACCGCCGCCGGCATCATCCTGCTTAGCGCTGCGCTGGTCATCTATTTTCTGCCGACCATCGTTCTGTGGATCGGCAACTTCTCGCCGACGTTGGCGATCGTCGTCGGCGTCTGCCTGATCATGGCGTTTTTCGCTGTCTTCTGGTTGCGGGCGCGTTACCAGCGCAGCCGGGGGAAATAGGTTTAACCCTGCAGCGAGGCCCCAAGCAGCAGGGCGCCCATCAGCATGACGAGCACGGCGCCGAGGATTTCGATGGCATTGCCGACCCAGATCGAGGCGGTCGAGCCGCGTCCGGAGAGGCGGACGGCCGCGCTCTTGGCAGTGACGGCAAGTGTGGCAAGTAGGGAAACGGTAATCGCCGTGCCGAGCGACATGGCGACGATCGACAGCACGCCGCCGAGATAGAGCCCGTTCAGCAGTGAGAAGGTCATGACCAGCAAGGCGCCGGAACAGGGGCGCAGACCGACGGCAACGATTGCCGACCAGGCCTCGCGGACGCTGAACTTATCGCCGCCGAGCAGGGCCGGGTCGGGCACGTGGGCATTGCCGCAGGTCTCGCAGACCATGCCGGGAACAAAGGTGTGGCCGGCTTCGACAGCCTGCGCCTTGCCGTTGAAGGCATAGGCCTGGCGTTCGGCTGCATTATCCTTCCAGTCGAGCATCATGCTGACCGGGCCGGCAGGCGTCGCCATCAGCCGGCGCCGTGGCATATTGCCGGCTATCGAGCGCAGTTTGCGAAACAGCAGCCAGCCGCCGAACAGGATGACCATGATGAAGCTGGCGATCTCCATCGCGTGGGTCGCTGCCGTCAGCGTGATGCCGGTGCCGCGCAACACCAACCAGGCGCCGCCGACCAGCGCTACCGCCACCACGCCCTGGATGAAGGCCGAAATGAAGGAAATCATCACGCCGCGCTTCAGCTCGATCTCGTTGGCAATCATATAGGAGGAGATGACCGCCTTGCCGTGGCCCGGGCCGGCTGCATGGAAGACGCCGTAGGCGAAGGACAGGCCGATCAGCGATGCCAGTTGCCATGGGTCTTGACGCATCGCCTTTAAGGCGCCGGTCAGCGCCCGGTAGAAGGCCTGCTGTTCATAATTCACATAGAGCAAAAGCGGTGCGAGCGGACCGCCGGTCGGCTGGAAGCTCGGCTCCGCCGTGCCGATGCCAAGCGGAGATTGCGCATGGGCGAGACTTGCCGCCGCTAGGAGCGCGAGGACGACTGCAGAAAAAATGAGGGGCAGGCGTTTTGTCAGCATGTGACCTCCAGCCGGGTGGCGAAGAGTTTGGACATGTTGGTGCCGGTGGGATCGTTGAAGAAAGCGTCCGTCAGCGACTGTTTGTTTTCCGATATCACCTGGTCGGCATCGGGCCGCACTACCTGATGTTTGCAGGCCTTGAAGCCGTCTCCGACGATCGCGAGCTCACCGTCCGTGGGAAAGTCGATCGAGGTATAGAGCGTCGGGTCATAGACGCCGAAGCTGAGCCTGCCCTTGAGTGGCATCTTCTCCACCGGCTTCACCGCAAAGAACATCAGCAGTTGACCTTCCTTGTAGTCGACATGGATGATGTCAGGCTTCTGGACGGTGATGTTCTTCCCGTTGATCGTCAGGTTCATGTAGTAATCGTAGTCGGCAAGCGACTGCTTCACCGTCTTTCCGACCTCCGCGAGCTCGTTCGGCTCCAGCTTCAGGTCGGTGTTCTTGTCGAAATCCATGACGACGGAGGACGAAAAGACCTCGTCGAAGCGCCAGACATTGCGCAGCTCCTCGACACTGCCGTCCTTGCCGGCCACGACTTCGAGGCGCGCTTCCACGAAGATGTGCGGATGGGCAAAGGCGGCGGCCGGCGCCAGCGAAAGAAGCGCCGCCATCAGTATCGTTGAATGTTTCATCTATTCCGCTGCTCTGTTCGGTGACCCTGACTTCTTGCCAGAAATTGGGACGGAATTGGGACGGGCTTCACTGGCGGTTCCCCGATCGTCGCCGTCCGATCGTCTCAGCCATGTGGATCAACATGGAACCTGTTGTCGCATCATGGGTGCTTCTTGAACCAGTTGTGCAGGTAATCGACGAAAATCCTCACCTTGGCCGGCAGGTAGCGCCGGTGTGGGTAAACGGCATAGATGCCGCGGTCGGTGGGGATGTAATCGTTGAACAGGGTCACCAGTTCGCCGCTCTCGATTGGCTTGCGGGCGATGAAATCCGGGATGAAGGCTACGCCGATGCCGGCCAGTGCTGCGCGTAATGTCGCATGCGGGCTGTTCACCTCTATCGGTCCGGAAACGGCAACTGCGAACGAGGTGTTGTCGGGATTGTGGAAGCGGATGCTCGCCTGGGTGCGCGCATTGGTATCGACGATGAAGGGGACGCTGGAAAGGGCCGTCGGGTGATCGAGATCGGGATAGCGCTCGAGAAATTCAGGGGTGGCGCAGATATGGATGCGGAAATCCGAGATCTTGCGGGCGATCATGCCGGAATCTTCGAGCTTGGTGATGCGGATCGCCACGTCGAAACCTTCCTCGATCAGATCGACGAACCGGTCGTCGGCGGCGATCTCCAGCGAAAGGTCCGGGTTCTCCTTGGCGAAGTCGATCAGCGACTGGCCGACATCGGCATCGACGAAGGTGCGCGGCACCGAGATGCGCAGCCGTCCCTTGAGCTGCGCATTGTTTTCACGCACGAGATCGGCGAGGTTGTCGATCTCCTTCAGGATATCGGAGGCGGTGCGGTAATAGGTATGGCCGGCCTCGGTCATCGAGAACTGACGGGTGGTGCGGTTGAGCAGCAGCGCACCGAGCTCGTCCTCCAACTCGCGCACATATTTGGAGAGCAGCGCCTTGGAGCGACCGGTGCGCCGTGCCGCGGCGGAGAAGCCTTCGGCCTCGACGACATCGATGAAGGCGCGTATGCGGGTCAAGGTATCCATGGCACCCCTCAGGCTGTTTCGGAATGTTGAACAAATTGGCTCGTCTTGTTCAATAATTTTTTTAGCCCCAAGATCAAAAAATCGCTTGATTATGAAGGCGAATATTCCTATTTCCCACTCAGCCCAAAGTCGCACGTGCCCATGGGTGTCCGCCGAACCCTCGAATTGGTGAGGAAATCGGTAAGGTACCTGGAATTAACCCCTCCAGTCGCTATTCCGGCCAACCGGAAAATGCGAGGACGCCTGAAGCAACGACGGTGCGGGCCTTTTTGTTCTCTCCCTGCTTTCCATCAGCGGGGGTTACTGAAGAGGCACACCATCATTGCCGGAAGTGCGGTTGGGATTCTCCCTCCAATCCATGGCAGACAAAGCCGAACTTACACCGCATCGCGGCGTTGGTTCACTATCTGCGCATCGAGCGCTTGCTATGGTTCCGGGGTCTCCACCGGCTGGTTCCAATGCGAGCTATCGTATGCCCTTTGTCCTCCGGTTCATGCCGGAGCTCTGGAATTGGAAGAGGGAATCGATATGACCACTCAGCGCATCCGCGACTTTCTCGCAACCCGACGTCCCGATGGTCCCTGCCTCGTGGTTGACCTCGACGTCGTTCGCGACAATTTCCACGCCTTCCGTCACGCCATGCCGGACAGCGCCATCTATTATGCCGTCAAGGCCAACCCGGCTCCCGAAGTGCTGAAGCTGCTTGCAGGCCTCGGCTCCAATTTCGATTGTGCATCCGTTGCCGAAATCGAAATGGCGCTCGAAGCCGGTGCGACCGCCGCCCGCATCTCCTATGGCAACACGATCAAGAAGGAACGTGACGTTGCCCGCGCGCATGCGCTCGGCGTCAGCCTCTTTGCCGTCGACAGCCACGAGGAAGTCGAGAAGATTTCGCGCGCCGCTCCCGGCGCCCGTGTCTTCTGCCGCGTGCTCACGGATGGCGAAGGCGCCGAATGGCCGCTGTCGCGCAAGTTCGGCTGCGTTCCGCAGATGGCTGTCGACGTTCTCGTCTACGCCCATCAGCTTGGCCTGCAGTCCTATGGCGTCTCGTTCCATGTCGGTTCGCAGATGACCAAGGTCGATGCCTGGGATTCGGCGCTCGCCGATGCCAAGCGCGTCTTCGTATCGCTTGCCAAGCAGGGCATCCACCTGCAGATGGTCAACATGGGCGGCGGCTTCCCGACCAAGTACCTGCGTGACGTCCCGTCCGCAGAAGCTTACGGCAAGTCGATCTACCAGGCGCTGCGCACGCATTTCGGCAACCAGATCCCGCAGACGATCATCGAGCCGGGCCGCGGCATGGTCGGCAATGCCGGTGTCATCAAGGCGGAAGTCGTTCTGATTTCGAAGAAGTCGGACAATGACGATGCCCGCTGGGTCTTCCTCGACATCGGCAAGTTCGGCGGTCTCGCCGAGACGATGGACGAAGCCATCCGCTATCCGATCCGCACGGAACACGACGGCGACGAGATGGAGCCCTGCGTCATTGCCGGTCCGACCTGCGATTCGGCCGACGTGCTCTACGAGAAGAACCTCTATCCGCTGCCGATCTCCCTTTCGATCGGCGACGAGGTCCTGATCGAAGGCACCGGCGCCTATACGACGACCTATTCGGCGGTCGCTTTCAACGGTTTCGACCCATTGAAGTCCTACGTCATCTAAGGTCGTTTCCGCCGGCCCCGTAACCAGCCGGGGCGGCAATTTCACAATTTTCCTTCATCGCCGCTGATAACGGTATTGGGTACGGGAGGCCAAGATGGCCGCTGTTCTTGATTCTGTCCGCGCATTCTTTGCGCCTACCACTTTCGCCATCGACGCCGAAAATCCCTCGGATGTCGTTGCGCGTGAAAACCTGCTCGACCGCGTCATGGGCCCGGATCGCCGCAAGAAATCGTCGGAGAAGATCCGCCGCAACCGCGTCCCGGCCGAGGGCCTTGCGCTCGTCGCGCGCGATCGCGACGGCCATGTCATCGGCTCGGTGCGGCTCTGGAACATCGAGGCCGGTGTCAATGACGAAGGCACGCCGATCAATGCGCTGCTGCTTGGACCGCTCGCCGTTGCGCCGCATCAGGGCGGCAAGGGCATCGGCTCGGCGCTGATGCGCGCGGCGATTCTCGAAGCGAAGAAGCGCGGGCACGGCGCCGTCCTGCTCGTCGGCGATGCTGCCTATTACGAGCGCTTCGGCTTCTTTGCCGAAAAGGCTCGCCATCTCGTCATGCCGGGTCCGTTCGAACGCTCGCGCTTTCTGGCGCTCGAGCTCACGGAAGGCTGGCTTGACGGCGCGGCCGGCATGATCGTCCCCTCGGGACGCATGCTGACCGGTGCCCCGGCTCGCCGCGCAGCCTAGAACGGGATTGGGCCGGATCGGCCTGAAACGTCACGCGGAGCCGTAAGGCTGCGCCGACCGGCCGGCCAGGTTGGGAATTTTTCCCCCGGCTGGTAATATCCGCGCCGTTTGACCACGCAGGCAGGCGGGCCTGGTGTGGTTGCGGCGCGGATTGTCTTTCTGGCATCAAGTTTCGAAAAGGCGCCGGCAGCACGCGGAAACACAATCGCGTGAAAAAGGGCGCCGGCAGGCGAACATATCGCGGCGATATCCTATCTTGCGTCGCATGATCCGCCTTCTTTCCCTTCTGCTTTTCTTCTGCCTGCCACTTGCTGCAACGGGGCCGGCGGCTGCCCAGAGCACGGCTTCCGGCGTCGGCGGGCTTGGCCCGCGTCTCGATCGCGCGGCGAGCGACCCCGCGATGAGGCCTCTCAAGACGGTGATTGTCGCTCGCGACGGACGCGTGCTCAGCGAACGTGGGTTCCACGGTCATTCGCCCTCGGAATCGACCAATATCAAATCCGCTTCGAAGTCGATCATTTCGGCGCTGGTCGGTATCGCCATCGACAAAGGCCTGTTGACGGGGCCGGACCAGAAGATCGCGCCGATCCTGAAGGCCGATCTTCCGGCAGCACCAGACCCGCGCATCAACGACATCACCATCGGCAATCTTCTCTCCATGCAGGCGGGGCTCGATCGCATGTCGGGGGCGAACTACGGCCGCTGGGTCTCCTCGCGCAACTGGGTGCGCTTTGCGCTGTCGCAGCCTTTCGTCGATCAGCCCGGTGGCGAGATGCTCTATTCCACCGCATCCACGCATCTGCTTTCGGCCATTCTCACCAAGGTCGGCCGGCGGCCGACGCTGGTGTTGGCGCGCGAATGGCTGGGTCCCGTCGAAGGTTTCCGCATTGGCGCATGGGAGCGCGATCCGCAGGGCATCTATCTGGGCGGCAATCAGATGGCGATGAGCGCCCGGTCCCTGCTTGCCTTCGGTGAACTCTACCGCAACGGCGGCAAGACCGCCAACGGCCGCCAGATCGTCCCTGCCGACTGGATTGCCCAGTCGTGGCAGCAGCGCACCAACTCGCGCTTCTCGGGCGACGAATATGGCTATGGCTGGTTCACGCGGCAGATCGGCGGCGAGCAGGTGCATTTCGCCTGGGGATATGGCGGGCAGATGCTCTACATCGTGCCGTCGCTCGATCTCACCGTCGTCATGACCTCGGAAGAGAGCGGTCCGTCTGCCCGAAGCGGCTACAGGGATTTGCTGCACGGTCTGTTGGCGGACATCATCGGCTCGGTGCGTGCCGCCTGACGACAGGGCCGCGCGTCTTTCAGACGCGCTGTAGGACTTTGAATTATGCAGCGGCGAAAAACCCCGATCGTTAAATTTTTAGCGAAGGCTCCAATCAAACCGCAAAACGCTTCCTGTAAGTTCCGCGAGAATTTCGGGAAAGCGCCATGCTACTGGATCTCAGGACAATCTATTTCATTGTTGCCGTGAGCTGTTTCGTGCTGGGCGTTCTCCAGCTTGCAGCCTATGCGACGGGTCGCTTCGAGAGGTGGCCGCTCTGGTGGGGCTTGAGCAACCTTCTTGTCGGTGTCGGCTCGTTTCTCGTCGCGCTGCGCAATCTCGTTCCCACCTCCGTCTCGATCGACGGCGGCAATATCGTCACCATCGCCGGCTATATGCTGATGTTCTTTGCCGTGCGCGTCTTTTCGGGACGAGCGCTCGACCAGCGCACTTTCTGGCTTGCGATCATGCTCGTCAGCGTTCCTGTCGTCCTCATCGTCAGCGATCCATCGGCAGTCTCGGCGAGGCTCCTCTACGTCTCCGTCATCTGCTGCCTCTGCGATCTTGCCGTTGCAAGGGAGGCGATCGGCATTGTCCGGCGCGAGAGGCTTTATTCGGCAGCCTTGCTTGTCGGCCTCTACACCTGCACTGCCGCGATCTTTGCGGTTCGCAGCATTCTCGCGGCGACCGGTGAGATCGGCGGGCCGGATCCCTTCGGCGGCAGTGCAATTCACAGCTGGATGGCGGTATCGGCGGTCGCCTTCATCATGCTGCGCAGCATGGCCATGGTGCTGATGGCCGCCGAGCGCAGCCGAAATCAGCTGACGGAACTCGCTCACCACGATCCGCTGACCAGCGCGCTCAATCGCGGCGGCCTTGCCCAGCATCTGCCGGCTCTCGGTTCCCAGCCGGTATCGCTGCTGATCATCGATATCGACCATTTCAAGCAACTGAACGACAGGCATGGCCATGCTGCCGGTGACGACATCCTGCGGCTTTTCGCCAGTGTTTCGAGAGGCATCATGCGCTCCGGCGACCTGCTCGCCCGTCAAGGCGGGGATGAATTCCTGGCGGTGCTGAAAAACGTTTCCCTGGAGGAGGCGATGGCGATTGCCGAGCGCATCCGTCTCGCTTTCGCCGCTGCCGTCATGCAGCGGCCGGATCTGGCCGTCTTTCCGACGCTGAGCATCGGCGTTGCCGCGCGTGCGGAAAGCGGTGGAGATTTTGAGCGGTTGACGCAGAAGGCGGACGAGGCGCTCTACCGTTCCAAGCGCGAAGGCCGCAACCGGGTCGAAGCCTTCGGGGAGAATCAGCAGGCCGCGTAGGAACGGGGCGAATGTTCCTATGTCGAAGCGGCTCTATCTTTTTGCCTTTGCGCAATTCCGAACGCAAAACCGCTACGCACTTTTGCTGGAATTGCTCTAGATATTCTGGTCCATCGTCTCGGCCGGGATTTCGTCGGCGCGGTGGATGCGCACGACCGTTGCCGGCACGCCGGCAACCGTGCAATGCGTGGGAACCGGTTTGAGCACGACGCTGCCGGCGGCGACCTTGCTGAAGGCGCCGATTTCGATATTGCCGAGGATCTTGGCGCCCGCGCCGATCATCACGCCGTGGCGGATCTTCGGGTGGCGGTCGCCGGTCTCCTTGCCGGTGCCGCCGAGCGTGACGTTCTGCAGGATAGACACTTCATCCTCGATGACAGCCGTTTCGCCGATGACGATGCCCGAACCGTGGTCGAGCATGATGGATGCGCCGATCCGTGCCGCCGGATGGATATCCGGGCCGAAGACCAGCGAAACGAGATTGGCGAGCCAACTGGCGATCTCCGGACGGCCGGCGATCCAGAGCGCATGGGCGATGCGATGCGTCTCAAGCGCATGAAAGCCCTTCAGGTTGAGAAGCGCGTGCAGAAATGTCGTGCAGGCCGGATCGCGCTCGCGCACGGCGATGAGATCGGCCTCGACCTTCCGCATGATATCGTCATCAAGTGTGGACAGGATGAGATCGAACAAATCACCCGTTTCCACCTGCGCTACGGAGAGCCGCGCGGCCAGCACGCGGGCGATGATCTCATCGTTGTTGGCAGTGTCCGTTACCTGAGCGGCAAGCAGCTGCCGCAATATCGGCTCGCGCGCGGCGAACTCGGCCGCCTCGGCGCGGATCACGGTCCAGACGGATGCGTCGGCCAAAGGCTGCGGCTGTTGCCCGGCTAAACCGAGGCGGGTGGATTTCGACATTTCCGTTTCCTCTGTCAGTCACGGCAGCGGAAAGCGCTTCCTGCTCGTGGTTCATGTTTCGCCCGGGCACGGCGTTTGGCAAGCCCCGATATCCTACGGCCTTGAGTCCGATAGCGTATTCTAACCGGATGGCTGCGGGCGAGGAGTCAGCTCCGGAAGCCGGCGCCAATGATAGAGCACATCAGGCTCCCGCTCTTCGTTGTCGGCGCCATCGGTCTCCTTTTCAGCGGTAAAACCATGCCGTTCGTAGAAAGCACGAGCGCCTGCATTACGCTTAAACGTCCAGAGCCTGATCTCGTTCATCTCCTCCTTGGCGCGGCCGAGGAGTGAAGAGCCGATGCCCATGCCCTGGAAACCGGGGAGAACGTAAAGCTGCTCTATCCAGTTGTCGCCATAGGCGATGACACCGACGAGCCGGTTGCCCATGGCAGCGCCGAGGATGGAGCAATTCAGCAGCAGATGCATGCGCCAATACTGCTCTTCCTCCTCGGGCGTATGCACATCCGGCAGCCAGGGCAGCCGCTGCCACAGGGAAGCACGTCTGATTGCGGCCGCGGCTTGCATGTGATCGGCGGTGAGCGCCATGATTTCGGGTTCCATCAGGGCGTCGTCCATGCCGGCAACGGCCTCAAGCCGAAATATCGATGACACCACAATCGCCGGCTTCCGAGCCGAAGGCGAGCAACTTGCCGTTTTTGCTCCAGCTCATCGCTGTGATCGCACCCTTGCCGGGCCGGCGCAGCAGCGCTTCCTTGCTGTCGGCGATGCGCACGGCCAGAATCATGCCGTCGATGAAGCCGATGGCGAGGATGTCCTCGAGCGGATGGAATTTCACCGCGGTCGCCATGATATTGGCGCGGGTGCCGAGCTCCAGCGGCGCCTTGCCCATCGGCCCGTCCTTGCCCTGGAAGGGCCAGACGATTGCCGCGGGCGCGCCTGAAGACGCGAGCCACTTGCCCTTGACCGACCAGGAGAGCGATTTCACCTTGGAGGGATAGCCGGTCATGCGCATGTGGCGGGCTTCGGTGCCGTGCTTGATGTCGAGCTTCCAGCCGTGCAATGCGTTTTCCTGCATCGAGGTGACGAGGAAATTACCATCAGGCGAGAAGGTGACGCCGGTATGCGCACCCTTCCATTCCAGATCGATCGGCTTGGCATTCATGCCGATCCAGTGCAACGACACACCGTTGTAGCGCGCGGCCGCGATGCGCAGGCCCTTCGGCGCAAAGGCAAGACCTTCGACGGTGCGCTCTTCGGGGAATTCCTTGGTCGTGCCATCGGCAAGACGCACGAGCGAACTCTTGCCGTAGGAATAGGCAACGGCGCCCTGCGGGCCGGCTGCCACCTGCGAAATCCACTTGCGCGGCGCGGTCGCGATTTCGCTGACGCTGCCGTCGGCGGCAATGCGCAGCACCTTGCCGTCCTCGCCGCCCGAGATCAGGCTCTCGTTGTAGGGATCACGAATGGCGGTGAGCATGCCCTGATGGGCTTCAGAAACCCTGTCGCCGCCGTCCAGCCGGTGGAATGTACCGTTTGCGCTTGCGAAGAAGGGAACATCACCTAAAAATTCGACGGCCAGAACGTGGCCGTCGAGATCAAGCGGTGCAACTGTCGGCATCAGGCGGCTGCCTCGCAGGCCTTGAAGGAGGCTTCGAGCTTCTCGCGGTCGAGTTCGCGGCCGATGAAGACGAGACGGCTCTCGTGCTTTTCGCCTTCCTTCCACGGCCGCTGGTGATCACCCTCGATGATCATGTGCACACCCTGAACGACGTAACGCTCGGGATCGTCCTTGAAGGCGATGATGCCCTTGAGACGCAGAATATTCGGCCCCTGCGTCTGGGTGATCTTCTGGATCCAGGGGAAGAAGCGCTCCGGGTTCATCTCGCCGCCGCGCAGCGACACCGACTGCACCGTCACATCGTGGATCGCCGACATCGCGCCATGGTTATGGGCGCCATGGTGATGATGGTCGTGGCCGTGATGATCGTGATCATGGTTATGATGGTGATGGTCGTGATCGCAATCCGGGCCGCAGACATGGTCGTCATGGCCCTGCTCCAGGAAATGCGGATCGTTCTCAAGCGCGCGTTCCAGGTTGAAGGCGCCCTGATCGAGCACGCGGGCGAGGTCGACGCCGGAGCGGCTGGTCTTGTAAACACGGGCAGCCGGGTTGATGGCGCGGACGATATCTTCGATCACATCAAGTTCTTCCGGGGTCACCAGGTCGCTCTTGTTGATGATGACGACGTCGGCGAAGGCGATCTGGTCTTCTGCCTCGCGGCTGTCTTTCAGGCGCAGCGGCAGGTGCTTGGCATCGACGAGGGCGACGACGGCGTCGAGCTCAGTCTTGGCGCGCACATCGTCATCCATGAAGAAGGTCTGGGCCACCGGCACCGGATCGGCAAGGCCGGTCGTTTCGACGATGATGCCGTCGAAGCGGCCGGGGCGGCGCATCAGGCCTTCGACGACGCGGATCAGGTCGCCGCGCACCGTGCAGCAGACGCAGCCATTGTTCATCTCGTAGATTTCCTCGTCCGACTCGACGATCAGGTCGTTGTCGATGCCGATTTCGCCGAATTCATTGACGATGACCGCATATTTCTTGCCGTGATTTTCGGAGAGGATGCGGTTGAGCAGCGTCGTCTTGCCGGCACCGAGATAACCGGTGAGCACGGTAACGGGAATAGGCTTCTGGGTGGAGATCGCGTCGGTCATGAGAACCTCTAGGATTAGGCGTGCGGCCGAGCGGCTTGGGATCGGCTGCTTGAACGGTTGGTCTCATATAATGGCTTGAGCGTGGCAGTTCAAAGGGTTTTATAATGTTATAAGATCACATCGTCTGGCCGGTCCAGATGGCCCATATTCACCTGAGTTGCGCGACATCGAATGCATCGACATCACCAAGCAATTCGACCAGTCCTTTTACCGCATGGGCAATCAGCGCCTCGCCTTTCTCTGCCGTCGCAGCTGCGGCATTGCCCGCCACGCCTTCGACATTGAGGTCCGACATCTTCCAGCCGAAGGCGTGCGGCCCGTAGGCGCGCAGATGTTTGAAGCGCTCGGCGAATTCCGTCTGTCGCGAGGGGAAGTCCGCCGCCTTCGCCATATCAACCTTGTCGGGATGAAGGGCCAGCATCACCGAGGTCTCGATATCGCCGCCATGGATACCGATCGCCTTTTCCTCCGGCGTGACCAGGCCATCCGGCACGCCGAAACGGGTCCAGCTCGTTGCCGCCGCCAGCATGGCAAAGCGGACCCGCGCCTCGGTGGCGACGATTGATATGACGGGCGAATTGCCGCCATGGGCGTTCAGCATCACGAATTTGCGGATGCCCTGCTTTGCCAGGCCTTCGGCGATGCCGAGCCAGCGGTATACCGCTTCGTCGAAGGCAAGCGTCTTCGTTCCTTCAACATCCATATGCTCTATGGAATAGCCGATGGATTCGGCGGGCAGGAAGGTGACCGGCAGGCCAGCGGGCAGGGCCATCTTCAATCGCCCGGCGATGCCTTCGGCAACCAGTGTGTCGGTTTCGAAGGGCAGGTGAGGGCCGTGCTGTTCATGGGCGCCGAGCGGCAACACGGCAATCAGACGGCGCCCGTCAGGTGCAAAGGCCGGGTTGCTGTCCTCGAAGCGCGGCGAAGGTGTCATCATCCGGTCGTTGCCTCTTGTTTATGACGAGATCCTGAGCAATGTCATATCGCAGCGGCGTCGGGGCTTAAAGATCAAAGGGATGGCTATGGGAAAGAAGCACAAGGACGGCAAAAAGAACAAGTCTAAGAAGAAGGACCAGACCGAGTATACGCTCGTCGATCTCTCCCCGGCCCTGACCCAGGCAGCGCGTTCCATGCGGACGGTGCTTTCGCGCAACCTGCTTGAAAGCGGGCTCTATGCCGGCCAGGACGGCGTCATTCTCTCGCTTGCCGAGAGCGACGGCATGACGGCAGGCGGTCTTGCCCAGAAGCTCGGGGTCAAGGCGCCGACGATGACGCGCACGATCGGCCGCATGGAGGCGCAGGGATTTCTCGAGCGCAAGCCCGATGCGGAAGATGCGCGCCTGACCAAAGTCTATCTCACCGAACTCGGCCGCGGCAGCGTTCAGGGGATCGAGATGGCGGCCTCGGCCTGCGACAGGCTGGCGACGCAGGAGTTCTCCGAGAAGGAAATTCGCAATCTCGTCCGACTGCTGAAGGCGATCGATGCCAATCTGCAGGCCGAAGCCATTCATATCGAAGAACCGGACGAAGACTGAAATTTCCCCGAAAGACGAATTGCTTCCATCGATTAAATCTTTTAATTAAACATTTTAAGGGCCGCGCCGGTTTGACGGCGGGGTCTTGCTGCTTGCGTGCTGCCTGGAGGAGGACACGTGGTCCAGAAGATCAAGCTTTCGACAATCGCCGAAACGCTCGGCATTTCAACGGCGACCGTATCGCTTGCCTTACGCGACAGTCCGCTCGTCGCCGGCAATACGCGGGAGAAGATCAAGGAACAGGCGCGCGCGCTCGGCTATATCTACAACCGCCGTGCCGCCAGCCTTCGGACCTCCCGCTCCGGCATCATCGGCGTCGTCGTGCACGACATCATGAACCCGTTCTATGGCGAGATCCTCAAGGCGATCGAAAGCGAGCTCGATCGTAGCCGCCACACCTTCATCCTTTCCAATCATTACGACAATGTCGAAAAGCAGCGCACCTTCATCGAGACGCTGCTGCAGCTCGGCGGCGACGGCGTCATCATGTCGCCGGCGATCGGTACGCCGCCGGAGGACGTGCAACTGGCGGAAGACAACGGCATGCCGGCGATCCTGGTCGCCCGCTCGATGGAAGGGCAGGACCTACCGACCTATCGCGGCGACGACAGCTACGGTATCTCGCTTGCCACCAACCACCTGATCGGCCTCGGTCATCGGTCGATTGCCATGATCGGCGGCACTGACCAGACATCCACCGGCCGCGACCGCTACCAGGGCTATGTCAATTCGCTCCGCAAGGCCGGCATCGAGGTCGATCCGAACCTGCGCATTCCCGGTCCACGCTCGAAACAGGGCGGTTTCGAGGCTGCAGTGCATTTCCTGTCGCTGCCGCAGAAGCCGACCGCAGCCGTCTGCTGGAACGATCTCGTGGCGATCGGCCTGATGAACGGCATTGCGCGCGCCGGCCTGGTGCCGGGACGCGATATTTCCGTCACCGGCTACGACGATCTCGAGGAGGCCTCGATCGCTACGCCTGCGCTAACGACCGTCTGGAACGGTCAGGCCGAGGTCGGGCGCCTGGCCGCCCGGGCGCTGCTCGATCGCCTTGCCGGCAGCCATGAGCCTGACGGCATGCATCTGATCAAGCCGGAAATGCGCATTCGCCAGTCCACCAGTCCCCATCGGCCGCGCGCCTGAACCAAGACCACCATCCAAGAGGAAAAGCCATGTCCCGCATCGCCATTCTCGTTCCTGGGAAGATACACGAGCGTGTTCTCGGCAGGTTGAAGGATCGTTTTGAGATTATCGCCGTCCCGCGCGAGGAGACGCTTGCGCTTGACGGCGAGATTGCCGGCCGCATCCGCGGCGTCGCCGTATCCGGTTCCTTCCCGGGCGCCTGGATGGACCAGCTGCCGCACGCCGAAGTGATCGCCAATTTCGGTGTCGGTTATGATGGCGTCGATGTGAAACATGCCGCCGAAAAAGGCATTGTCGTCACCAATACGCCTGATGTGCTGAACGATGAGGTCGCCGATACGGCGATCGGCTTGCTGCTGAACACGGTCCGCGAATTGCCGCGGGCCGAAGCCTGGCTGCGCGCCGGCAACTGGAAGCCGGGCAACGCCTATCCGCTGTCGCGTTTCTCGCTGAAGGGCCGGCATGTCGGGCTTTACGGCCTTGGCCGCATTGGGCTCGAAATTGCCAAGCGGCTGGAGCCGTTCAAGGTGAAGATCAGTTACCACACACGTTCGCGCCATGCCGATGTGCCCTACGATTATCACCCGACGCTGAAGGGGCTGGCGAATGCTGTGGATACGCTGATCGCCATCGTTCCGAAGACGCCGCAGACGCACAAGACGATCGATGCCGATATTCTGGCAGCACTCGGCCCTGACGGCATTCTCGTCAATGTCGGCCGCGGCTGGACGGTGGACGAGGAGGCGCTGAGTGCGGCGCTTGTTTCCGGCGCGCTCGGTGCTGCCGGTCTCGACGTCTTCTATGAAGAGCCGACCGTGCCGGCCGACCTGCTGGAACCGACCAATGCCGTGCTGCTACCGCACGTCGCCTCCGCGTCCGTGCCGACACGCAATGCAATGGCCGATCTCGTCGCCGACAACCTCATTGCCTGGTTCGAGAAGGGTGCGGCGCTGACGCCGGTGCCGGAGACGCCGCAGAAGGCTTAGGCGCGGGTTGGCTCCGCGGACGATGCTTGCCGAGTAACAGACATAGCGCCTCGCGGGCGCCTGGAGTCAGGCGATCGCCTGCGCGGGGATCATCCGCAGCTTGGCCGCGGCATAGCTGCGGACGGCGTCGCCGAAAGCGGCGAACAGCTGGTTCGAAGACTTGTCGGTTTCAGCCCAATATTCCGGATGCCATTGCACGCCGACGGCAAAGGCCTTGGCGTCGATGACGGAAACTGCCTCCACCGTGCCGTCCTCGGCGATGGCTTCTACCTGCAGGCGCGGAGCGGTCCTGGCAATCGCCTGGCGATGCAGGGAATTCACGCGGATCTCGCCCGGACCAAGAATGCCGGCGATGCAGGAGCCTTCCTTGACATGCACGGTCTGGCGAATGGCGTACATGCCGTCCCGATCGACGCCTTCCGGCCGGCGGTGGTCCCAGATGCCGGGCTGCTCCTGGATCTCGCTTGCCAGCGAGCCGCCGAGGGCGACGTTTAGTTCCTGGATGCCGCGGCAGATGGCCAGCAGCGGGACGGCGCGGTCGATGGCGCGGCGGATGAGCGGCAGGCTGGTGGCGTCGCGGGCGGGGTCGAACGGGCCGTGCTTGTCATTCACCTCGGCACCGTAGAGCGAGGGATGAACATTGCTGGCCGAGCCGGACACCAGCAGACCGTCGACGCGGTCGAGGATCGCATCGGTATCGTAGCCTTCCTCGAAGGCCGGGATCATAAAGGCCATGACGCCGGCGGCATTCAACGCGGCACGCAGATATTGATGCTGCACGGCATGCCAGGTTGCGCCGTCGAAGCTGCGGATATCGGCAGGAATGGCAACGATCGGTTTCGTCATATCAGCCCCGGTGAAATCTTTGTGCTTGCCGTTTCTGCCGCCAGAACGGCAGTAAAGTCAACGCTTGGCTGCGTGAGGTGGCAGAATTCCTGCGAAAGCGGTGCCGAATCTCCCCGATTGCCGCTAAGCTGCTGATTTTGATAGGCGCCTACGGGCGACC
Source organism: Rhizobium sp. PEPV16 (assembly GCF_008919455.1). Classification (NCBI taxonomy): domain Bacteria; kingdom Pseudomonadati; phylum Pseudomonadota; class Alphaproteobacteria; order Hyphomicrobiales; family Rhizobiaceae; genus Rhizobium; species Rhizobium sp. PEPV16. The sequence continues at coordinate 143,650 of NZ_VSZV01000310.1, read as the reverse complement.
TTATTGCTGTCCTGATGCCAAAGGCTAATAGACTAAAGCTTGAATCGCGGCCCTCGCCATGCTTAGGTTTGCCCTTGATGCGGGTAAGGGTGAAGGCCGCCGCGCAATACCATCTATACGGGAGGTTTTTGATGGATCGTCGTTCGTTTTTCAAGAAGGCGGGAACCGCCGGCGCCGGTGTGGTTGCCGCAACGACATTGGCAGCGCCTGCGATCGCGCAGGAGAATCCGAAGATCGCGTGGCGCATGACGTCGTCGTTTCCGAAGAGCTTGGATACGATCTATGGCGGAGCCGAGGATATCGCCAAGCATGTTGCCGCCGCGACGGACGGCAATTTCACGATCCAGCCCTTTGCGGCCGGTGAAATCGTGCCCGGCCTGCAGGCTGTCGATGCGGTTGCCGCCGGTACGGTCGAGGCAGCCCACACCACCTCCTATTATTTCGTCGGCAAGGACCCGACTTATGCCATCGGAACGGCCATTCCGTTCGGATTGAACAGCCGCCTGACCAATGCCTGGTACTACGAAGGCAACGGCAACAAGCTAATGAATGAATTTTATGCCACGCAGGGCATGTATGCGCTGCCGGCCGGCAATACCGGTGCGCAGATGGGCGGCTGGTTCCGCAAGGAAATCAATACGCTCGATGACCTCAAGGGCGTCAAGATGCGCATTGCCGGCCTTGCCGGCCGCGTCATGGAGAAGGTCGGCGTCATCCCGCAGCAGATCGCCGGCGGCGACATCTATCCGGCGTTGGAAAAAGGCACGATCGATGCGGCGGAATTCGTCGGCCCCTATGACGACCTGAAGCTCGGCTTCCACAAGGTGGCGAAGTACTACTATTATCCGGGCTGGTGGGAAGGTGGCCCGACGGTGCATGGGTTCTTCAATCTCGAAAAATGGAGCAGCCTGCCCAAGCACTATCAGGCAGCGCTGACCGACGCCTGCGCCTTTGCCAACACCAACATGCTGGCGAAGTACGACACGAAGAACCCAACCGCGCTGAAGCAGCTCGTCGCGGAGGGCGCGACGCTGCGCCCGTTCAGCCAGGAGATCATGGAAGCCTGCTTCCAGGCAGCCACGGGCATCTACAGCGAAATCTCGGGCACGAACCAATATTTCAAGAAGATCTACGACGACCAGACCGCCTTCAAGCGGGACGCCTATCTGTGGATGCAGCTGTCAGAATACACCTTCGATACGTTCATGATGATCCAGCAGCGGGCCGGAAAGCTTTAAGCTTTCCGCCGTCGACACTTCAGACGAGCGCAATACAAAACCCCGGATCTCCATCCGGGGTTTTGCTTTTTGCTGGACTAAACATCTATTTGGCCGGTGGCGGCGGTGCTCCCGGCAGGCCGTTCAGCGGCGGCAGGGTCAGGCCTGGGATCTGCGGCGAGCCATTACCGCCGCCGCCCAGCGGCGGCAGGCCGAGCTGCCCGCCGAAGCCCGGGACTTCGATCTTGATCGAGTTCGGGTCGACCTTCGGGCCGTGATCCAGCCAATAAGTGACCGATTGCGGCCAGAAGATCACGATCGCCACCAGGATCAGCTGCATGCCGACCCAGGGGAGAGCGCCCATGTAAATATCCGAAGTCTTGACGTCCTTGCCGGCAATCGAGCGCAGGTAGAAGAGCGCGAAGCCGAAGGGCGGATGCATGAAGCTCGTCTGCATGTTGACGCAGATCAGCACGCCGAACCAGATCAGGTCGATGCCGAGACTGGAGGCGACGGGAGCGAGCATCGGGATGACGATGAAGGCGATCTCGAAGAAATCGAGGAAGAAGGCGAGCACGAAGATGAAGATGTTGACGAAGATCAGGAAACCGACCGGCCCGCCGGGAATGCCCGACAGCATGTGCTCGATCCAGCGCGAGCCGTCCATGCCCTGGAAGACCAGGCTGAAACAGGTGGAGCCGATCAGGATCATCACCACCATGGATGTGATGTGCGTGGTCGATGCCATGGCTTCGCGGATCAGCGGCCAGGTGAGGCGGCGATTCATGGCGGCAAGCACAATGGCGCCGACGACGCCGAGCGCGCCTGCTTCCGTCGGTGTTGCAAGGCCCATGAAGATCGTGCCGAGCACGAGGAAGATCAGCACGATCGAGGGGACCATGCCCATCAGCACCTTCACGAGCAGAGCCCAGTTGAAATCGCCGCGCACCTCTTTCGGCAGCGGCGGCATCGATTTCGGCCGGATAATCGACATCACCAGGATGAAGAGCACGAAGATCGTCACCTGCAGGATCGAGGGGCCGATCGCGCCGAGATACATGTCACCGACCGACCTGCCGAGCTGATCGGCAAGAACGACGAGCACGAGCGAGGGCGGGATAACCTGGGTGATCGTGCCCGAGGCGGCGATGACGCCGGTGGCAAGGCGCGGATTGTAGCCGTAGCGCAGCATGATCGGCAGCGAGATCACCCCCATGGTGATGACGGAGGCGGCCACCGTGCCGGTGATAGCGCCGAGCACGGCGCCGACGAGGATGACGGCATAGGCGAGGCCCCCGGGTATGCCACCGAAGAGCTTGCCGGTGCCCTCGAGCAGGTCCTCGGCCAGCCCGCAGCGCTCCAGTACCGCGCCCATGAAGGTGAAGAAGGGAATGGCGAGCAGGAGGTCGTTGGAAAGGATGCCGAAGAAGCGTAGCGGCAGAGCCTGCAGGAAGACCTCGCCGAAATGGCCGGTGACGATGCCGATGATGGCGAAAAACAAGCCGACGGCGGCGAGCGAAAAGGCGACCGGAAAGCCGTAGAGCATGAAGATGACCATGCCCAGGAACATGGCCGGCGGGATGATGCCGAAATCAAACAAGTCAGTGTCTCCCAGCCCGCATTACTGCAGCGGCTTTTCGTATTTCGTATCGATGCTGATATGGCCGGTGAGGGCTGCGATCCGCTTGACCAGTTCCGAGAGGCCCTGAAGGGAGAGCAACGCGAAGCCGGCGACGAGGATCAGCTTGACGGGCCAGCGGATCAGCCCGCCGGCATTGCCCGATATTTCCCCCTGATGGTAGGAGAGCGCGAAGAAGGGCCAGCACAGCCAGGTGAGATAGACGCATGCGGGAAGGAGGAGGACGATGAGGCCGACGATGTCGATCCAGATCTTCGCCCTGTCGGAAACCGAACCATAGATCAGATCGACGCGGACATGCTCATTGTTGCGCAGCGCATGCGAAGCGCCGAGCATGACGACGAAGGCGAAGAGATACCACTGGATCTCCAGCCAGCCGTTCGAACTGTAGTTGAAGGCATAGCGGACGATGGCGTTACCGGCGCTGATCAGGCAGCAGAACAGCACCATATATTCGGAAAGTTTGCCCATGAACTGACTGATCGAATCGATCAGCCGGCTTGCGGCCAGAAGTACCGACATTCGCCTCCCCTTGTTCTTGTCCCGCCGGTTTTCCGGCAGCTTTTCCCTCGTGCAATCGATGTAGACCACGGCCTTTGAAATTGGAAGGATAAATGCCTCGCGTTGGAGTATAGTCTTAGACGCATCGGCCCCGCCGTAGGGTCGTCAAATATTTCAACAACCCAGGCGTGGATAAATTATTTCAGTAATCTCGCCGGTAGGCTGCATTAACTCGCGTAGGCTGTGCGGTTCACCCTGTGGTTTTAGAAAATTTGACCAAATGTTTGATTCCATTGAAATCAATTTTTAAAGGGTTGGGCTTAGAATTCCCGCGCACAGGGAAAGTGTGGATGAAGCCAGATAACCCGAACAGGGTCCCAATAGATGTGTATCTGTCGTTTGTGAGTTCCCTCTCGGGGAATCGCATGACGCTTCTTGTTGGCGTGATTGTACATGTTGCGACGTGCCTTGCCGTGGCTGCCAAGACACAATACTCCATCTACATCCTGCTGTCGGTCGCCTTCCTTCTGGTCTTCGGCGCTCGCATGGCCATCTTCCGGCAGTTCGATCGTGTCGACAAGCAGAGCCTGTCGCACGCCGGAATCGAACGGTGGGAGCGGATTCTCGTTGCCAGTGGAGCCTGCACCACGGCGCTCCTCGGCATCGCCAGCGGCTACGCCATCTTTGTCGTGCGCGATTCCTTTGCGGAGCTTGCCTGCATTTCCGTCACCATGGCAACCATGGTTTCCGTCGTCGGCCGCAACTATGGCTCGCGCTTCGCAGTCGACCTCCAGACGTTCTTCTGCTGCCTGCCGATGATCGTCTGCAGCCTGCTGGTGCTAGATTTCTATCGCGGCGTGCTGTCGATCCTGCTCATTCCTTTCTGGCTGACGACGCGGGCCATGGCAAACGGCGTGCGCGAGTTTCTCTATGAGAACGTCATTGCGCGCCGGGAAATCACCATCATTGCCGACCGTTTCGATACGGCGCTCAACAACATGCCGCACGGCCTCGTCATGGTCGATGCCGAAAACCGCATCCAGGTGGTCAATCGCAAGGCCTGCGAGCTTCTGAAGATCGGTGCGCCGGAGCGGCTGAAGGACCGCGACCTCGGCGCCGTGCTGCGCTACGGCGCGCGCTACAGCTTCATGGATGCCTCGCAGCCGGAGCTCATCCTGCGCCAGCTCACCCAGGTCGCCGAGGGCAGCCTGTCGCGCACGCTCATTCATTTTCCCGAGAGCCTGTCGCTCGAATTCTCCGCCAGCCGCAGGGCCGACGGCGGCGCCGTGCTGATCTTCGAGGACGTGTCAAGCCGGGTGAAGGCGGAGCAGAAGATCCTGCACATGGTGCGCTTCGACGCGCTGACCGGCCTGCCCAACCGGCAATATTTTGGCCAGTTGGTGCAGGAGTATTTTGCCAAGTCTCCGAAGAAGAACGGGCCGCTCGGCTTCATGGTGCTCGATATCGACGAGTTCAAACATGTCAACGACATGCGCGGCCATGTGACCGGCGACCATCTGCTCTGCGCTATCGCCGCCCGCATCAAGCAGGCTTCCGGTAATGCCATCCTCGGCCGGCTGATGGGCGATCAGTTCATTCTGTTCTTCCCGCGTGCGAAGGAGCAGGTCTCGCTCGACCGCGAAATCCGCCGCGTTCATGCCGCGATCCAGGGTAACTACGAGGTCGACGAAGTGACTTTTCTCGTTTCGCTCAGCGCCGGCTACGCGATTCTCGAAAGCGACGCGTTCGCGATGGACGAATGGAGCGTCAAGGCGGATCTTGCCCTGTTCGAAAGCAAGTCGCGCTTCAAGGGCGGCATCTCAGGATTCGAGCGGGAGATGGACGGCCGCTATATCGAGCAACAGAAGCTGAAGGCGGATCTGCGCGACGCGGTCTCGGCGCAGGCGCTGCATCTCGTCTTCCAGCCGATGTTCCGGGCCGACGGCTCGCGGATCGAATGTGCCGAGGCCTTGGCGCGCTGGGTGCATCCGGAGAGGGGCTCGATCCCCCCCGATGTCTTCATCCGGCTCGCCGAAGATATGGGCATCATCTCCGACATCACCCGCTTCGTGCTGTTCAAGGCGTGCAGCGAATGCATGAACTGGCCGGAACATATCGCCGTTTCGGTCAACCTTTCGGCGCGGGATCTGCGCGATGCCGACATCCTTTCGGTGGTTGCCGAGGCGCTTGCCCATTCCGGCCTCGCCGCGGCACGACTGCATCTCGAAGTCACCGAGAGCTGCCTGATCGACGAGCCGGCGGCGGTGCGCGCCATCCTGGCGGAGCTCAGGTCCCGCGGCATCACCATTGCCATCGACGATTTCGGCACCGGTTTCTCCAGCCTCAGCTATCTCGACACGCTGCCGCTTGATATCGTCAAGATCGACCGGTCCTTCGTGCGCAACATCGTCGAGGATGCGCGCCGCCTCAAGCTCTTGCGCGGCACAGTCAATCTCGCCCGCGAACTGGGCCTGAAGATTGTCATCGAGGGCGTCGAGACCGAGGAGCAGCTGGCGCTGCTCAACAAGCACCGCAGCGCCGATCTCGTGCAGGGTTACGTTTTCTCGCGGCCGGTGCCTTCCCAGAACATCACGCTGCTACAAGAGGGCATCGGCCGCCGCACCGTCCAGCGCCGTCGCAACAAGGTCGCCTGAGCCGTCTGCAAATGACTGGTTATCCCAGCCGAAAATCTTGTGCGCCGTTAACCTTAATAGTTTAAATTCAACCCAAATTTTCAGATTTTCTTGCCTATATATCGGCGGCGTATGATTAATGATCCGTTAACGAGCGGATCGAGAGAATGTCAGACACACTTTTTACGCGTAGCGATTTCAGCAGGAAAATCCTTGAAATTCTAGATCACGTCGAATATCGCCGGGTCGAAAGCAGTGAAGACATGGAGGACGTGGAGCGACTGCGCTACAAGGCCTACAAAGCCCACGACGCGCTGTCGCTTGCCCCGGAAGGTTTATTGGATGATGTCGATTTCGACAGCCATGCCTATATCTTCGGTCTGTATTATTATGGTGAACTGGTCAGTACGATCCGAATTCACTATGTGACGCCGGAGCATCGTATCAGCCGGTCCGGAGAGGCCTTTCCCGAGGCGATGGATGAGCTTTTGGACGCCGGGCTGACCTTGATCGATCCGGCGCGTTTCGCGGCCGATCCGGAGCTCACCGCCGATCTGCCGTGGGTTCCCTATCTGACGCTGAGACCCGCCATCGTTGCGGCAGCGTATTTCCGGGCCGACCGCGTTATTCAGTCCGTCCGGCCCCCGCATGCCGCCTTCTACAAGCGGGTCTTCTATGCCGATACCATCGTGCCCGGCCGACTGGCGGAGAGTTACGGGGTTGACGTGACGCTGATGGCGACGAATGTGATCGAGGTCGGACGCAAGCTGCTGACGCGCTATCCCTTCTTCATCTCCAGCGCCAGCGAGCAGCGTATGATGTTTTCGCGCACTCCGAACGACACGCTACCGCCGCTCACCATCATTCCGACGGCGCGTTTCGTGCCGCCAGGCGAACTTGGCACCGATCTGCCGCTGTGATTTCCCTTTCTCCGCGATAGAGAGGCGATGCCGTCAGGGCAGATGAGGCGTGGACGACAGGCGAAAACCGCATCTGTCGCCGGACCTCTTTCATCCGACCGTTGAGGTCGTCTTCTCGTCCGGATGAGGTCGCTGCGAGGCGCGCTTGCGGCATTCTCATGCATTGCGCTTTCGCCTGTCATTGTGTAATTCCTGCAGGAAGGGATTTCCCTCGCTCAAGCTAGGGAATCAAGCAGCGCAGAGGCATTTCAGGGAGACGATATTTATGGCCGAACATCATACCGGACCGGTCGAGACCGGCGCGCCGATGGACTACAAGGAACATGAAAAGACCTACGACATGTTCGTCGCCAGCGCGAAATACGGCTCGATGCTTCTCATCGTCCTCCTGCTTGCAATGACCGCCGGTTTCTTCGGCGGCGCCGGCCTTCTCGGCGGTCTCTTCGTCTTCATCATTCTACTCGCTGCCGGCATCTTCCTGCTCCGCTGATCGCGTAGATTCAGAGGGTCAGAGCGCCCTTTGTGCGTCCGAAAGGACGCACGGCGCTCTGAGGGGAGGAGAGCTTCTCCGAAGCTTTTTGAATGAGGTGCTTGGCCCGCGCAGGGAAAGCCTGCGGCGGTCTGGCTGACCCGGAGGAGGGGGCAGTTGGGCAATATCGTTTTCGTTGCAAGGGAAAACACGGGTGAGGAGACGCGCGTCGCGGCCTCCGCCGAGACCGTGAAGAAGATGAAAAGTTTCGGCTTCGAGCATTCCGGACGGGGAGTTCGAGGCCGCCGGTGCCAGGATCGGCAGTTTTGCGGATGCAGCCTCCGCCGACGTGGTGCTGAAGGTGCGCCGTCCCAGCGGATCGGAAATCTCAGGCTATAAAAGCGGCGCCGTGGTCATCGCCATCATGGACCCCTACGGCAATGACGAAGCGATCGCGGCTCTGGCAAGTGCCGGGCTTTCGGCTTTCGCGATGGAACTGATGCCGCGCATTACCCGCGCCCAGTCCATGGACGTGCTGTCGTCCCAGGCCAATCTCGCCGGTTACCAAGCCGTCATCGAGGCGGCGGCGGTCTATGACCGGGCCATGCCGATGATGATGACGGCGGCCGGCACCGTGCCGGCCGCCAAGATCTTCGTCATGGGCGCCGGCGTCGCCGGTCTTCAGGCGATTGCGACTGCGCGTCGCCTGGGTGCTGCGGTCTCGGCCACCGACGTTCGCCCTGCCGCCAAGGAGCAGGTCGCCTCACTCGGTGCCAAGTTCATCGCCGTCGAGGACGAGGAATTCAAGGCGGCGGAAACGGCCGGCGGCTATGCCAAGGAAATGTCCGCCGACTATCAGGCAAAACAAGCTGCTCTGGTTGCCGAACACATCGCCAAGCAGGATATCGTCATCACCACTGCGCTGATCCCCGGCCGTGCGGCGCCGCGGCTCGTTTCGCGCGCCATGCTCGCCTCGATGAAATCAGGAGCTGTCGCCGTCGACCTTGCGGTCGAGCGCGGCGGCAATATCGACGGCGTTGTCCCCGGCGAGATCGCCGATGTCGAAGGCGTCAGGGTGATCGGTTTCGCCAACATGCCGGGCCGGGTAGCGGCCAGTGCCTCGGCGCTCTACGCCAAGAACCTCGTCACCTTCCTCGAGACCATGGTTAACAAGGAAAGCCGGAGCGTCGTCGTCAATCTCGACGACGAGCTCGTCAAGGCGACGATGCTAACCTATGCCGGCGACGTCGTTCATCCCGCCTTCGGCGGCGCGAAGAAGGGAGACATCTGATGGCCAGTGAAGCAATGGACAGAGCGCTGGAGCAGCTCGACCAGGCGGTGACCGCCGTCATCACGGCGGCGGCCCAGGCACCGGAAGCGGCAAGTGCTGCGACCGGCGGGGCGATCGATCCTTTCGTCTTCCAGCTCGCCATCTTCGTATTGTCGATCTTCGTCGGCTATTACGTCGTGTGGTCGGTGACGCCGGCACTGCATACGCCGCTGATGGCCGTCACCAATGCGATCTCCTCCGTCATCGTCGTCGGCGCGCTTCTGGCGGTCGGCATCTCGACCAGCGGGCTTGCGACCGGCTTCGGCTTCGTCGCCCTCGTGCTCGTCTCGGTCAACATCTTCGGCGGTTTCCTCGTCACGCAGCGGATGCTTTCGATGTACCGCAAGAAGGACCGGTGAGGGACCGATGACCAATATCGCAGCCTTCCTCTACCTCGTCTCCGGCGTGCTCTTCATCCTGGCGCTGCGCGGCCTGTCGCATCCGGCCACCAGCCGCAAGGGCAATCTCTACGGCATGATCGGCATGGGGATCGCGATCCTGACGACGCTGGTGCTGGCGACGCCTGACTTCGGCGGCTTCGTGCTGATCGTCCTTGGTCTTGCCATCGGCGGCAGCGTCGGCGCCTATGTCGCCCGCACCATCCCCATGACCTCGATGCCGCAGCTCGTTGCCGGTTTCCACTCGCTGGTCGGCCTTGCCGCCGTGCTGGTCGCGGCCTCTGCGCTCTACACGCCTGCTTCCTTCGGCATCGGCGAGATCGGTCACATCCACACCGAGGCGCGCGTCGAGATGGCGCTCGGCGTTGCGATCGGGGCGCTGACCTTCACCGGCTCGATCATCGCCTTTCTGAAGCTCGACGGACGCATGTCCGGCAAGCCGATCCTGCTGCCCTACCGGCATGTGATCAATGCGAGCCTGCTGGTGCTGATCGTGCTCTTCATTATCGGGCTTGCCGCCACCGAGAGTCATTTCGACTTCTGGGCCGTCGTCGCGCTGTCGCTGGCGCTCGGCGTTCTGCTGATCGTGCCGATTGGTGGGGCCGATATGCCGGTCGTCGTCTCGATGCTGAACTCCTATTCGGGCTGGGCCGCGGCCGGCATCGGCTTCACGCTCGGCAATCTGGCGCTGATCATCACGGGCGCGCTCGTCGGTTCCTCCGGCGCGATCCTCTCCTACATCATGTGCAAGGGCATGAACCGCTCCTTCGTTTCCGTCATCCTCGGAGGTTTCGGCGGTGAGACGGCGTCCGGCGGACCCGACACATCAGACAGGACGGTCAAGCTCGGCTCGGCCGAGGATGCGGCTTATCTGATGGCCAACGCATCGAAGGTCATTATCGTGCCGGGATACGGCATGGCGGTCGCCCAGGCCCAGCATGCGTTGCGCGAACTCGCCGATAATCTCAAGAAGAACGGCGTCGAGGTGAAATATGCAATCCATCCGGTCGCAGGCCGTATGCCCGGCCACATGAACGTGTTGCTCGCCGAAGCGAATGTTTCCTATGACGAGGTTTTCGAGCTCGAGGACATCAACTCGGAATTCGCCCAGGCCGACGTCGCCTATGTCATCGGCGCCAATGACGTCACCAATCCGGCGGCGCGCGACGACAAGACCTCGCCGATCTACGGCATGCCGATCCTCGACGTCGACCGGGCGAAAACCTGCCTCTTCGTCAAGCGGTCGCTCGGTTCGGGTTATGCCGGTATCGACAATACGCTGTTCTATAAGGATGGTACGATGATGCTGCTCGGCGACGCGAAAAAGATGACCGAGGATATCAACAAGGCGCTCGCACATTGATCGATGCAGCCGCCCTTCGGCGGCTGTTTGATTATGCAAGCAGGCAACTGCTGTCTGACTTGGCCGACATAGCTGCTTTCGTCAGGTCTCGCCCGGCACGAGCGTCATCTTTTCGACGCCGATTGCCAGGTTCAGGCCTTCCTGAGCCTGGACGTTCAGTGGCTGCAGCATGAATGCCTTATCGGTGCCGCCGGCGATGACCTTGGCGCCGGCGCCTGCACCGATGCTCGCGTCGGCGCCGATCCCGTAATATTCGCCCGCAAGGGCGAACTGCGGGATATCCGTGCCGGTCTTCGCCAGCACCTGCCAGATCATGACGCTCTTGCCGGTCTGGCCGATATCGAGGCCGAATTTCTCAATTCTGCCGGCATAGACCGCCTTGGCACCGCCGGCCGTCGGTGTATAGGTGCAGATAAGGTTCTTCTGCGAGGTGACGATCAGACCTTGGCCGCCATCCGATCCGCAGACCAGACGGCCAAGCGTGATATAATTTTCCGCGCCCGCCGGGCTCGCCCAGGCAACGGCTGTCAACGCCGCGGCTGCGATCATCGTTTGCTTGAACATGGTCTTTCTCCTTTGGAACGACCTGTCCGAAACGGGTGGAGGTAGCGATTGTTCCGGGACTTTTACTCCCGCTCCAGCGTGGCGCGCTGCGCCGTCAGCACCCATAACAGGCCTTCGGGCCGGAAATCGATCTCAACCGTGCCGCGAAAGGCGGAGGCGGCATGAGCCTTGATAACGGTCGTGCCAAAGCCCGAGCGCGATGGCTCGGTGACCGGCGGGCCGCCGCGCTCTTCCCAGGTGAAGCGGAGCAGTGCATCCGGCTTGTCCTCCTCGCTGACGTCGCGCCATTCGAAGCGGACACGGCCTTGCGGTACGGAGAGCGCACCGTATTTCACCGAATTGGTGGCGAGTTCATGCAAGGCGAGGCCGAGATTCTGCACGGCATCCGGTTTCAGCACGAAGTCTTCGCCGCTGATGTCGATCTGCTCGCGCGATTGCGGGAAGGCGTGCAAATGAATGTCGACGACCCGCCGCAGCGATACCCCTCCCCATTGTTCGCTGGTCAGGAGCTCGATCGAACGCACCAATCCCTCGAGGCGGTCGGCGACGGCGGCGCGGAAGGTCTCGACGCTGTCTGACTGCTTGGCGAGTTGGCGCATCATTGCCTGGGCAAGTGTCAGAAGATTCCTGGTGCGGTGGACGAGTTCATGCATGACGAAACGCAGCCGGTCCTCGGTCTGGCTGCGATCGAAAGACGCATTGGAAAGAGCAATTGCCACCTGGTTCGCCTCGATGACGCTGGTCTCGACCGGCGAGACGATATGGCCTTCGCCCATTCGGTTTGCCATGTCGGCGATATCGCGAATGGTGGTGCGCACCTGTCTTGCGACGGCATAGGCACCCAGCACGGCAACGAGCACCAGCGCCACGCCACCAATGATAAGGAAACGCCAGGTGCTGAGGATCGAAGCCTGGGCGATCGGTCCCCATATCACCGTCTTCCACGACCAGCCGGGAATCTGAGCATAGCCGAGGAGCATGTGCGGGAGGATCGCCTCGTCCTCGAAGACGCCGCGGGACACGCTGAGCGCCGGCAGAATGCGCGGATCGAAGGGTGTGCCGGGTTCGAGATTGGCGGGGCCAGTGGCCGCGACGACGTGGCCGCTCTCATCGATAACGGCGGCCGACCAGCCGGGGGCAAGGCCCTCGGTGGTCACGAGCTTGCGCAGATCCTGGGCGTTCTGCGTGATGATAAGGGCTGCGACCGGCTCATTCTTCCGCGGCAGGGTGACGTTATAGACCCATTCGCCGCTGGTCCGGCCACGAAAGACGTCGGAAGCCTCGATGCGACCGGACGCCATGGCCGCCTCGAGAGCTGGCATGTTCGCCGTCTGGCCGAGCGGCGTGCCGAACGCCCGACGGGTGTTGAGCAGCTGCTGGCCGGTGTGGTCGACGGCGATGACGAAAAGCGTGTTGTCTCTGAGGGCCGTTTCCGTGCGCTCATGGAAGGAGGCGAAATTACCGTTTTCAAGCTCCGGCGAACTCGAAAGCAGCCGCAGGGTCGTCGCCATGTCCTGAAGCTGGCGGTCAATGATGCGTGAAAGGGCAAGCGCATCCTGGGCGGTCTCGCGCTTCAGCGCCGAACGCTGGTTGTCCTCCAGCTGCAGCAGAAGCAGCGCTACGAAAGCGAAGATCGGCAGTGCGATTGCCACGGCCATGGCGACGAGGTAGGTGCCGATCGAAGCCTTGGGAAAGAACAGGGTGACGATCTTCATCTGTTGCGCCAGATGGCATGCGCCTGAAAAGACGCGCGGCGCTGTAATGCGCATGGCCCGCAACGGTTTTCGCTTGCGGCCAGGAAAGCAAAGATCCGCATCTCTCGCAAACCGCCCTCAACCCGTGTTCGAACGCCCGATAGCAGGCTATCGAAGCAGGTCCATGTTAGGGGGAGCAAGAGCAGGTTGCAACATACTATGACACGCCGCCGACGATGACAGGCGCTTTTCCGCTTTCTCTTTTCAATGCGGTGCGACCGGCGAAAGTCCGTTGCGGCTGCCCGCTGTTCCGGGCCGCCCAACTCAAGTCCTTAGCCGGCTGGGGCAACGCCGACGCGGGCAAGGCCATCGCGGGCCGGCTGGTATTTGGGGTCGAGTCCGATTGCGTGGCGATAGGAGCGGGCGGCCTTCGCCTTGTCGCCGCGGCGTTCATAGACGAGCGCTTGGTTAGCCCAGGATTCGGCGATGTTGCCGTTAAGCTCGATCGCATGGTTGAAATCGGCAAAGGCGTTGTCGTCGTCGTTCAGCGCGATATAGGAAATGCCGCGGCCATTATAGGGCTCGGCCGAATTCGGCGCGAGCGAGATCGCTTTCGAGAAATCGTCGATCGCCTTATCCTGCTGGTTGCGCTTCTGATAGATCAGGCCACGATTGTGATAGGCGCGGCCATCGGTGGTGCCGAGCTGGATCGCCTTGTCGAAATCGTTGAAAGCCTGGTCGTCCTGGCCAGCCATGCGATAGACATTGCCGCGGCCGATATAGGCGACGTCGTAGCTCGGATTGATCTGCAGGGCGGCATTGTAATCGGCAATCGCCTGGGCCTGCTGGCCCATATTGCGATAGACGAGAGCGCGGTTGGCGTAAGCCTGGAAAAACCGCGGATTGATCTGCAATGCCGTGTTGAAATCGTTCAGCGCCGGACGGAACTGGCCGGCGCGGCCATAGGCGGAACCACGGACGTTGTAACCTTCGGGATCCCTCGGATTGGCGTTGATGACCGCCGTCAGCGAGGCGATATTCTCTTCCGAACCCTGCGCCTTGTCGATGCGGATCACGGCATCGGTGGTATTGGTCGTCTCGCAGCCGGCGAGGCCGAACATTGCCGCCAGCGCCAAAGCGGGCAGGAATGCCGTTTTCTGCAAGCGCAAAGCGCGGGACGGATTAAAGGTGTTGACAGCCATTCGGGCTCGCTTTCCCCATGCGGCATATCCGGTGCGCGGATATGCGATCTTCAGCGGCAAACTAAAAAAGGCGGCGGCGAACCCATCGCCCCCGCCACAATGCATCTGAAAACGTCGAAAAAACGACGGCAACGCTCAGCGTGCTGCGACCAGACCTTCACGCTGGGCGCGCTTACGGGCCAGCTTGCGAACACGACGAACAGCCTCGGCCTTTTCGCGAGCACGCTTCTGCGACGGCTTCTCGTAATAGTCGCGCATCTTCATTTCGCGGAAAATGCCTTCGCGCTGCATCTTCTTCTTGAGAGCGCGGAGAGCCTGATCAACATTGTTATCGCGGACAAGTACCTGCACGAGAATCACGTTCCTTTGGTTGGTTGATGCCGGAGGCGGCGCAGCGGCCAGAGGCAAAACAATAACGTTCGCGCGGCCGCAGCCTTGCGATTGGTGATGCGGGATAGCAGATTGGGTACGGGAAGTCCAGATGGATATGGAAGGCGGGCGGAAAAATCACGCTTCGCCTGGTCCGGTCATGATCCGGCCGGTTCGGGCGCGGCTTCATCCAGCGCGGCGATTGCCTCCTTGAGAGCTGTCCTGACCCTCAGGCGATCGGCTGGCTCCAGCCGGCTTATGTCCAGATGCAGGTCGAGGCCGGAGAGGTGCTCGCTTAGAACGCGGCTCTTGTGGTCCGCACCGAGTGTCAGCCCATCCACCCCATAGGGCACGATCTCGCGCTGTATGCCCTTCATCGTGATCGGCGGCAAGGGATGAGCGTCGACGATTTCGTTCACCAGCGCATAGGTTTCGTAGCTGATGACGATCTCTCCTCCCTCAGCGATCGATTGCAGCCGGGCTGCCAGATTGGCCTCGGCCCCGATGATCGTATAGTCCATGCGGTCGCTGCTGCCGAAATTGCCGACGTTACAATAACCGCTGTTAATTCCCATGCGGACGACGAAAGGCTCTTCGGTGCCGTTTCTGCGCCATCTGTCCTTGAGTTCGCCGAGACGGCGCTGCATGTCGACGGCCATGCGCAGACATGCTTTTGCGTCCTCCTCCGGCCCCTTGGTGTCGGGGTCGCCGAAGAAGACCAGCATCGCGTCGCCGATGAACTTGTCGACCGTGCCGCCGTGCTCCAGGGCGATGTTCGACATCTCGGTCAAGTATTCGTTGAGCATCTCCGTCAGGGCTTCCGGCTGCAGGCGCTCGGTGGTCGCGGTGAAGTCCTTGATGTCGGAGAAGAAGATCGTCAGGCGCTTGCGCTCGGTGTGGACCACGACGTCTTTCTGTCCGCTGAAGATGCTCTTGTAGATCTGCGGCGAGAGATAGCGCGAAATCTTCAGGGAAACGCTCGCCAGGAATTCGTTCGCGGCTTCAAGATCCCGGTTGGCGCTATGGATCGCGCGCGCCTGCTGCCGCTGCAGCAGAATGAAGCTGAGGCCGATGATGGCGACAAAAAGAAAATAGCAGAGCAGATATTTGAACGCGAAGACGTTGCTTACATAGGGTTGCTTGATGACCACTTCCTGAATGCCGCGTACATCGCCGACCTTCCAGTCGGTCTTCGGGCTTTCCGGATGGCTGTTATGGCATGCAACACAGGCTTGCCCCATGAGCACGGGCGTAATGAACCGCACGGTATCAGTCAGTCCGACGCGGGTGAGGTCGTTCAGCGTCTGCTGCGGATTGGCGCGCAGCTCGGCCAACGCTCGTCTCTCGAAATCGTCGAGCTCGTGGGATGCGCGGCTCTTGAACGGCAGGTCGGAGACGAAACGGTAGGTGATATTGGCCTGCTGCTCCTTGATGACGTCGCCGAGCTCCAGGGAAAGCGTGGCCGGCAGCGGAATGGCGCCTGATATATTGGCGTAATTGTGGGAGACGACCGTGCCTGCAGTTGCGCCGCTGGCGTGCGCGGCCAGGACGCGCCCCACGACATTGGCGGAATAATAGGAGCGGATGCTTGATATCAGCGAGCTCATGTCGCGCGCCTGGCGCCTGAGCGTGTTTCCGGAGAGATCGCTGATGTCGAGCCAGACGGCAAGCGGCAGCCCGGCGAGCATTGCCAGCACGACGACAATCAGCCAATAGCCGCTGCGGCGCGCGGCAGTTTCCGAAATCACGGGAGCCTCTCATTATCTCATCTAAAACGCATTCGCCCTTCGATCGTTACAAGAACATTTCGTTCCTCACCCGGCAAGATCGGGCCCTTGTCGTCCAAGCAAAAACGTAGCCGAACTGGCGGCGTCGCCGAATTTGAAGATGCTGTTGCGCCGGTGGACGGAAAGAAAAAGGCGGGAAACCAAAAAGAAACGCCTGGAGCGCAGGTGCGAATGGCGTTCGGGCTGAAAGCGGCGTAGCCTGTCAGCCGGCAGTGCGGGGCCGCTCGAGCGGCCGTGGGAGGGACAGCCGGTGAGATCATGACGCGCGAGCAGCAAATCGGTGTCGTTATCGGTCTGATTATCGTGACTCTGCTGACCATGCTGCGCGCCGGCGATCCCGGGATTTTCAAGCTGATCCGCGGCGTGACGTTCGATGAGTATCAGCGGCTCGTTCCCAGGATCTTCGAGCCGATGCCGGTTCGTGTCATCGACATCGACGAGACTTCGCTCAGCGAATTCGGCCAATGGCCGTGGCCGCGGGATCGGCTGGCCCTGTTGGTGGACCGGCTCTCGGAAATGGGTGCCGCGGCCATCGCCTTCGATGTTCTCTTCTCCGAGCCGGACCGGTTGTCGCCGCGCAATGTCGTCCGTGAGGTGGTCGGGGTCGATCCCTCGCTTGCCGAAAAGCTACCTGATAATGACGAAATATTCGCCCGTTCGATTGCCGACAAGCCCGTCGTGCTGGGCTTCGGCCTCTCCAACGCAGGCAATTACCGGCCGCCCGTAAAAGCGGGCTTCGCATTCACGGGCGAAAGCCCCATTTCGGCCCCGCCCCGTCTCGGCGCTTCGACGCCGCTCAGACCGCAACTGGAGGCCAACGCGGCGGGCCTCGGCCACATCAGCCTCAACCCGGGAAACCCTTCGCCGGTGGTGCGAGCGGTCCCGCTGTTCCTGACCGATGGGGAACAGCTCTATCCGAATCTCGCGGTCGAGGCGCTGCGCGTCGCGCAGGAAGCATCGACCTACGTGGTATCGGGCGCGCCCGACCACGCGGGTATCATGACATCGGCTAAGATCGGCGATTTCGTCGTGCCGCTGACGGCGGCGGGCGAGCTCTGGCTCTATGTCACTCCTGACCGGGCCGAGCGGTATATCTCCGTCCGTCAGGTGCTTTCGTCAGGTGGCGCCTCCGCAGAAGTCGAAGCCGCCATCGCCGGAAGCATCGTCTTCGTCGGCACATCGGCGGCCGGCTTGCAGGACATCCGCGTTACCGCACTGGGCGAGAACGTTCCGGGTGTCTCGCTGCATGCGCAAGCGGTGGAGCAGATCCTCTCCGGCCAATTCCTATCTCGGCCCGACTGGGCGGATGGCCTTGAAATCCTCGTCATCGCAGTGCTTGGATGCCTGCTCGTTGTGGTGACGACTTTCGTCAGCCCCGCCGTCGCGCTCGTCTGCGGTTTGCTGATTACCGCTATGGCGCTTGTCGCGTCGTGGCTCGCCTTTCTTTATGCAGGACTTCTCTTCGATCCGCTGGCGCCGATCATCAGCGGATCGATCACCCATTTTGCCGCGACCTCGTTCAAGATCCTGGTGATCGATCGAGAGCGACGCGAGGTGCGGCGCGCCTTCGGACATTATCTTTCCCCGTCGCTGCTCCACCGTATCGAGCATAATCGCGATGCATTGCGTCTCGGCGGAGACGATCGCGAGTTGACGATGATGTTCGTCGACGTCAGGAATTTCACCGAAATGAGCGAGCGGCTGGCGCCGACGGATGTCGTCGCTTTCCTCAACACGCTGCTCGATGCGTTGAGCCGCCATGTCGTGGCGAATGAGGGCACGCTCGACAAGTTCATCGGCGACTCGATCATGGCATTCTGGAATGCGCCCGTCGATGTGGCGGACCACGAAGCCAAGGCTGTTCGCGCAGCGCTTGCCATGCGCGAGACACTCGCTGAATTGAACGCCGGCGACGCCTTTGGCTTCGGGCCTGATCAGGAGGTCAGCATCGGTATCGGCATACATACTGGCCTTGCCTGCGTTGGCAATATGGGCGCCAAGACCCGCTTCAACTATTCGGCTGTCGGAGATGCCGTCAACGTTGCGGCTCGGATCGAGTCCTCCTGCAAGGAGGTCGGCTTCGATATCCTCATCTCCGACAGCACGGCACGGTCAGTGCCGGAAATGGCGCTGATCGAGGCCGGCGCGCTCCCGCTAAAGGGGAAGAGCAACCGCACACAGATCCTCGCCGTTGTCGGCGATGAGCGGGTCGCGGCATCTCAGGAATTTGCCTCGCTCAAGGTCGTCCATAACCAGTTGATGCAGGCCCTGCAATCACACTCAAGGAATAGCCGGAAGCTTATCGGTACGGCAAAGCTCAGGGCTGTGCAGGTGATCGGCGGTCTGGCTGAATTCTACGAGCGCGTATACCGCAGGGCCGATCATTTCCGCGAGGTGCCGGAGGAGGTCGAAAAAAGCGCCGCAGACTGACAGGCCTCAGCGACCGCGATTGAAATTATGACCCCTGTCGTGGTTCCGATCGTTGTCGTGATCGCGATCTCTATCATGGTGGCGCTCGTGCCCCCGATGATCCAAACCGTGATTTCCGGGCTTGCCGTCATCGTCATGCCGGCCATGGCCATCATGCTTGTCGGGCCTGTCCGGTTTGTCATGATGGGGCTTATCGTGGTGCGGCCTGTCATGATGAGGCTTGTCGGGCTTGTTCGGTCGCTCCTTTTGCGGCTCGGCCTGTCTCTGTGGCGGATCCTGCCTTTGCGGAGCAGGCGCAACTGCCGGTGGAGGCCGCGTTCTGTCTTTTCTTTCCGGCGCAACGGAGGCCATATTGCAGCCGCCGAGCATGCCGATGCCGCCCGCAAGTCGCTGATTGCCGGAGAGGAAGGGTAGGGCGCGCTGATTTCCGAGCGTCGCGAGGATGCTGGGGTCGACCCGGCGTGCCGCGGACATATCGCCATTCGGCTTGGCCACCACGCAATCGCAGCGTTGCTGCAACTGCCGGCAGCCGCCGGGGCCGCAGAAACGGGCAGCACCATTCAGCAACACGATGGCGGTCGTGCCATCCGGGCCGACGTAGAAATCGAAAGCGGTGCCACGTACGCCGATCGTGCCGGCGGGAGTCAGGATCTGGTAGGCCGAGGAGTTGGAATTGCCGCTGACCCAGCGGAATGTGCCCTTTGCCGCCCTAATCGTCAGTTTCTTGACCGATTGGGAATCATCGAAGACATATTTGTCGATCACGACCGACGAACCCCAGCCGACCGCGAGCTTCGTGCCGTCACGAAACACGAATTGGCCAAGCCCCGATTGCGACGTCTTGATGCGTTCGTTGCGATGAACGCGGGTGTCGACCTCGATCGGCCCACTCTGTCCCGTCACCTGCGTCTTGACGACGACGGCCTGGCCGACCGGCTCGGCGGCGAGCGCCGGCCATGCGCCGTTTAACGCGATGCAAAGCGTCGCGACTGATACTGAGCGCCAACCCCACATGATACACATACCCCACAACATGTGATTGTTAACATTTTAGTAATTGCTTGTCTTCTAACCCTCTTGGGTTAGGCGGCCGGTCGACGGACAAGCAGAAACGCTGCCGCTTGCCTCATTCGCCTGAAGCGGCATTCTCTTCAGCGTGTCGAAACCAAAGCTCTCGCGCGTCGCAAAAGAACCGTTGTGCCGCATTTGGATTTGCGATTTGTATGAGCGCGGAGAACAAGCCCTTTCCCGAAGGAGAAGAAGGCGGATGCGGAAATATTCGGTTTTTGCCGTGGCACGGGAGGCCCTTCGCGGCCACAGGGGCTGGGAGAAGCAATGGAATTCGCCTGAGCCGCGCGCCGAATACGACGTCGTCATCATCGGCGGCGGCGGCCACGGGCTGGGTGCTGCCTACTATCTCGCCAAGGAGCATGGCATTACCAATGTGGCGGTGATCGAGAAGGGCTGGCTCGGTGGCGGCAATACCGGGCGCAACACCACCATCATCCGCTCGAACTATCTCTACGAAGAGAGCATGCACATCTACGAGCATTCGATGAAGCTCTGGGAGGGGCTTTCCCAGGAGCTCAACTACAATGTGATGTATTCGCCGCGCGGCGTGATGATGCTCTCGCACAATATTCACGACCAGCAGTCCTTCAAACGGCATATCCATGCCAACCGGCTCTACGGCATCGATAATGAATGGCTGACGCCGGAGCAGGCGAAGGCCTATTGTCCGCCGCTCGATATCTCGGCCAGCGCGCGCTACCCGATCAACGGGGCGGCACTGCAGCGGCGCGGCGGCACGGCCAGGCACGACGCGGTTGCCTGGGGTTATGCGCGGGCGGCCTCAGACCGCGGGGTTCACATCATCCAGAATTGTGAAGTGACCGGCATCCGGCGCGGTCCGGACGGACGGGTAACCGGGGTCGAGACCTCGCGCGGCTTCATCGGCGCCAAAAAGATCGCCGTCTCGGCGGCCGGCCATACGACAACCATCATGCAGATGGCTGGTGTGCGCGTGCCGCTGCAATCGAGCCCTCTACAGGCGCTGGTCTCCGAGCCGCTGAAGCCGATCTTTCCCTGTGTCGTCATGTCGAACACGGTGCATGCCTATATCTCCCAGTCCGACAAGGGAGAGCTCGTCATCGGCGCCGGCACCGACCAGTATAATTCCTATTCCCAGACCGGCGGGCTGCAGATCATCACGCACACGCTCGACGCCATCTGCGAGCTCTTCCCGATGTTCCGGCGCGTCAAGATGATGCGGCAATGGGGCGGCATCGTCGACAATACGCCGGATCGTTCGGCGATCCAGTCGAAGACGCCGGTTCCCGGGCTTTACGTCAATTGTGGCTGGGGTACCGGCGGCTTCAAGGCGACGCCGGGCTCGGCCAATCTCTTCGCGCATCTGATTGCTCGCGACGAGCCGCACAAATTCAACGCCGGGCTGACGTTGGAGCGCTTCCGCAGCGGCCGGCTCATCGACGAAGCGGCGGCGGCGGCGGTGGCGCACTGATGTGGACGGCGGCTTTCCTGACGATCGGGATCAGCGGCGCGGCAATGCCGGCCGGTGACGTCTTTCCCGGCGTCGGGGATTTCCGCCTGCAGGAGATCCACAGGGCTGCCGGCGAAAGCGAATGGCCCTTCGTTGCCGAGAGCGGCACGCTGCTTTGCGCGATGGTCCTGCGCCAGCCAGCCGTCTATTTCGTGCCTGATGTCGGCGAAACGCCGGGACGTGCCTTCGTGATCGACAACGATATCGCCAAGATGGCCTTTGCGAACATCGGCATGACCGGTGTGCTGGAGCCCTATGACAATTTCGAACAGCTTCTCAAGCGCCTCATCCCCTATGTGACGATGGGAAAGCGTCTCTGCAATCAACCTCCTGGAACCAATGTTTCCGGATCGGAACTCTAAGACGGGTAACACATGCTGCTGATCTATTGCCCCTACTGTCAGGAAGAGCGCTCCGAGCTCGAATTCCGTGGCGCGGGTGACGCGCATATCGCGCGGCCCGCCGACATCGCCTCGATCTCGGACGAGGAATTCGAGGCCTATTTCTTTCTGCGCGACAATCCGAAGGGGCTGATCTTCGAACGCTGGCGGCACATCCACGGCTGCGGGCGCTTCTTCAATGCGGCGCGCGATACGGTGACCGACAAGTTCATCGTGACCTACAAGGCGGGTGAGCCGAAGCCTGAGATCGGCACGGCGGCCCAGCAGCATGGGCCTGTCGAAACATATGAAGCCGTGGAAGGAGAGGCGCAATGAGCGGCGTGAACCGTATCGCCGGCAAGGGGCGCCTGACACCGGCCAGAACCGCGCGCTTCAGCTTCGACGGCAAGAGCTATACAGCGCTCGAAGGCGATACCGTCGCCTCGGCGCTGATCGCCAATGGCGTGCATCTTGTCGGTCGTTCGTTCAAATATCACCGGGCCCGGGGCATTCTGTCGGCAGGCGCCGAGGAGCCGAATGCGCTTATCGACGTTTCCCGCGATACGGCGCGCAAACAGCCGAACGTGCGCGCCACCGTGCAGGAAGTCTTCGACGGCATGATCGTCAGCTCGCAGAACCGCTGGCCCTCGCTTGCCTTCGACATCGGCGCGGTCAACAACCTGATGTCGCCGTTCTTCGCGGCCGGTTTCTACTACAAGACCTTCATGTGGCCGCGCGCCGCCTGGAAACACGTCTATGAACCATTCATCCGCCGCGCCGCCGGCCTCGGCGTCGCGCCGACGGAGGAGGATCCGGACCACTATGCCAGCCGCTATGCGCATTGCGACGTGCTGGTGGTCGGCGCCGGCGTGGCCGGGCTTTCGGCGGCGCTGGCTGCGGCCGAGACCGGTGCCCGGGTGATCCTTTGCGACGAGCAGGCGGAAGCGGGCGGCGCATTGCGTTACGGCGCCAGCATCAGGATTGACGGCGAGGACGGCAATAGCTGGGCGCAGAAGACCGTGGCGCGGCTGAAGGCGATGGACAATGTCGAGGTGCTGGTCCGCACGACAGCTTTCGGCTACTACAACCACAATTTCGTCGGTCTTGCCGAGCGCGTCACCGATCATATCGCCAAACCTACCCGCGATCTGCCGCGCGAGCGGCTTTGGCAGGTCCGGGCGAAGCGCGTGATCCTTGCCACCGGTGCGATCGAGCGGCACATGGTATTTCCGAACAACGACCGGCCGGGCATCATGCTCGCCTCGGCGGGGCGGATGTATCTCAATCATTACGGCGTCGCCGTCGGGACCAAGGTCGGCATCTACACGGCGCATGATTCGGCCTACGAGGCGGCCTTCGATCTGAAACGATCGGGTGTTTCGATTGCCGCCATCGTCGATAGCAGGCAGGCGCCGGGAGCGGCAGTGCTGGCGGAGGCGCGTGCGCTCGGCATCGATGTTCTGGCCGGCCAATCGGTCGTCAACACGTCGGGGCGGCTGCGCATCTCGTCGATGACGGTGGCTCGCAACGGCGGCAGTTCGCCGCGCAAGATCGCGGTCGATGCGCTGCTGGTTTCGGCCGGCTGGACGCCGTCCGTCCATCTGTTCTCGCAGTCGCGCGGCAAAGTGGCCTTCGATGCAGAAAGCCAGCGTTTCCTGCCCGGCTCCTATGCGCAGGACTGCCTCTCGGTCGGCGCCTGCAACGGCACCGACGATCTGCAGCGGACGATCGAGGAATCGCTTGCCGCCGGCGAGCTGATGGCGCAGGCCACCGGCAGAAGCAGCGGCGAGAAGATCGCAATTTCGGCCGAGCAGGCTTATGACTGGACGGGCGGCATGATCGGCGCTGCCGAAGGCGCCGGGCCGAAGACCAATGCCAAGGCCTTCATCGACTTCCAGCACGACGTCTGCGCCAAGGATATCCGCCTTGCCGTGCGCGAGGGCATGCATTCGATCGAGCATATCAAGCGCTTCACGACCAACGGTATGGCCTCGGACCAAGGCAAGCTCTCCAACATGCATGGCCTGGCGATCGCCGCCGAAATGCTCGGCAAGGAAATCCCGCAGGTCGGGCTCACCACTTTCCGTGCGCCCTATACGCCGGTCACCTATGGTACGCTGGTCGGCCATTCGCGCGGAGAGCTGTTCGATCCGACACGCAAGACGCCGCTGCACGCCTGGGAAGAAGCTCATGGCGCGGTCTTCGAGGATGTCGGCAACTGGAAGCGCGCCTGGTTCTATCCACAGGCCGGCGAGAGCATGCACCAGGCGGTCGCTCGCGAATGCCGGACGGCACGCGAGGCGGCCGGTATCTTCGACGCCTCGACGCTCGGCAAGATCGAGGTGGTGGGACCGGATGCGGCGGAATTCCTAAACCTCATCTACACCAATGCCTGGGATACGCTGAAGCCCGGCAAGGCCCGCTACGGTATCATGACCCGCGAGGACGGCTTCGTTTATGACGACGGCGTTGTCGGACGCCTGGCGGACGACCGTTTTCATGTGACGACGACGACCGGCGGCGCGCCGCGTGTTCTCCATCACATGGAAGATTACCTGCAGACGGAATTCCCGCATCTGAAGGTTTGGCTGACCTCGGTAACCGAACAATGGGCTGTTATCGCCGTGCAGGGACCGAAGGCGCGCGAGATCGTCGCGCCGCTGGTCGAAGGACTCGATCTTTCGAACGAAGCCTTCCCGCATATGAGCGTTGCCGAGTGCACGGTCTGCGGGGTGCCGGCACGGCTCTTCCGCGTCTCCTTCACCGGCGAAACCGGCTTCGAAATCAATGTGCCGGCCGATTACGGACAGTCGGTGCTCGAAGCGGTCTGGGCCAATGCCGAACCGCTCGGTGCCTGCGTCTACGGTACGGAGACGATGCACGTTCTTCGCGCCGAGAAAGGTTACATCATCGTCGGGCAGGATACGGATGGGACCGTGACCCCCGATGACGCCGGACTTTCCTGGGCGGTTTCGAAGAAAAAGACGGATTTCGTCGGCATTCGCGGGCTGAAGCGGCCGGACCTCGTCAGGGACGGACGCAAGCAGCTCGTCGGCCTCGTCACCAAAGATCCGAAGCTGGTGCTCGAAGAAGGCGCGCAGATCGTCGCGAGCCCGAACGAGCCGAAGCCGATGACCATGCTCGGCCACGTCACATCGGCCTATTGGTCGGAAAATTGCGGCCGGTCGATCGCCTTTGCGCTGGTCGCCGGCGGCCGGGCGCGGATGGGCGAGACGCTCTATGTGCCGATGCCGGACCGGACGATCGCCGTCGAAGTGACGGATCTGGTATTCTTTGACAAGGAAGGGGGCCGCATCCATGGCTGATGTCGCAATTCGCAAACCGGCGCTTGCCGGACGTCTCGGCGGCTCCGCAGCGGTGCGGCTGACGACGGCTCCCACTGCCAGCCGGGTGGCGCTGCGCGCGCCGGCGGAATCGCTTGCAGCACTTTCCTCTGCTCTCGGCCTGGCGCTGCCGGATGCCCCGAAGACATCCGGCCGGGCCGGCGCCCGATCGGCGCTCTGGATTGGGCCGGACGAGTGGTTGGTGATCGACGAGGCCGGCGCCGATCTGATGGCAACACTTTCCGGTGCCGGCACGCTGCATTCGGCGACCGACGTTTCCCACCGCAATGTCGCGATCATCGTCTCGGGACCGGGTTCGGAGGCGACGCTTTCGGCCGGTTGCCCGCAGGATCTGTCGCTTTCTTCCCTTCCGGTAGGGGCTGCATCGCGCACGGTGTTCGGCAAAGCGGAAATCGTTCTTTTCCGTACGGAAGAAGACACGTTCCGAGTGGAGTGCTGGCGGTCGTTTTCGGATTATGTCTTCGGGCTGCTGAACGAGGCGGCTGAAGACGCGGGGCACTGAGTCTCAGCCATCGCGGGCGTGTGCTCATTCAAGGAGTAAGCGAATGCTGCACCATGCCTCCCTCGGCGTTTCCGACATCGAGTGGTCTGCGGCATTTTACGATGCCGCCCTCGCCGCGCTCGGTTATGTCAGGGGTCTGGGACGATATCAGGCCGGGACAAACGGGGCAGGCCGTCGGCTACGGCCTTCCCGGCGGCGGAGATAAACTGGCGATCAAGCATCGCCCGGATGGCCAGCGTGCGCCCGGTCCCGGCTTTCATCTCGCATTTGCTGCTCCGAATCGGCAGGCGGTCGATCGGTTTCATGCGGCGGCAATCGCGCATGGCGGCAGTGACAATGGCCGCCCCGGCCTGCGGCCCCATTACGGTGAACACTATTATGCTGCGTTCGTCATGGATCTCGACGGACACGCTCTCGAAGCCGTGTTCAATTCAGCCGAGTAACAAAAGCAGTCTTGTTCAAACGTCCTCGGGACGGTCCTTCGGGTCGAATTGGATGATGGTGATCCATTTTGCCGTCAGCGCCGGCTTCTTCTCGTTTTCGATCTCGATCGTGACGTCATAGGTGGTCATCAGCATGCCGGCGCCGCGGAAGCGGGCTTCGGAAAGCAGGAACCGGCCGCGGACACGGGCGCCGCTTTTCACCGGCGTCATGAAGCGGACGCGATCGAAGCCGTAATTGATGCCGAGGGTCTGTTCGCGCACTTTCGGCAGGCAGTTGTAGTTCATCGTCGACAGCAGAGACAGGGTCAGGAAGCCGTGGGCGATGGTACCGCCGAACGGGCTCTCGGCCGCCGCGCGCTCAGGATCGACGTGGATGAACTGATGGTCGTCGGTCGCCGACGCGAAGGCGTCGATCATCGTCTGGTCGACGGTGACCCAATCCGAAAGGCCCGTCTCCATGCCGATCAATCCCCGCACGTCGGAGAGAGAAATTTCCGTGACCATGAATTCCTCGTGAAATAAGCCGCCGCGGCAAAGCCTTATCGTGCATTTGTGACGATTGCGACAAGGATTTGCGCAAGCGAGGGGAGGCGATCAATTTTCTACGAAAAAGGCAATCGAGCGCGGCCCAACGGTTGCGCGGCCACGGGGTTTCTTCGCTCCATCCGGGGTCAACTGGCGCCAGCCCGGTTCGCCCTGAGAAGGGAGCGTGAAAAATTGGCGGCTTCCCGAGCGGTTGA
Organism: Rhizobium sp. PEPV16; assembly: GCF_008919455.1. Taxonomy (NCBI): domain Bacteria; kingdom Pseudomonadati; phylum Pseudomonadota; class Alphaproteobacteria; order Hyphomicrobiales; family Rhizobiaceae; genus Rhizobium; species Rhizobium sp. PEPV16. The sequence continues at coordinate 117,144 of NZ_VSZV01000310.1, read as the reverse complement.
AAAGCACGCCAAGCCGGGTTTGCCTGCCGCGAGCGGAACGGTCACCGGTCGATAGCAGCATGCCGAGGGTGGAGAGCGACGGCGTCTCCCATTCGGCAACGGTCATCGGCTCGCCGGAGAGCGAAATCCATTCGACATCGCCGTTTCCTGACAGGAAGTCCCTTTCGGAGAAGACGGTGAAGCGGCGCCGCAGCCCCGAAACGAAGGCGGTGTGGGCGATGAGATCCCCGTCCAACGCTTTCCAGTCCAGCCAGGTGATCTCGTTATCCTGGCAATAGGCGTTGTTGTTGCCGTGCTGGCTGCGGCCGCCCTCGTCGCCCGCCGTCAGCATGATGCTGCCGCGGGTGGCAAAAAGCGTTGAGATCAGCGCCATCACATCGTCCCGGCGGCGCTTGCGGATCGTCGGGTAGACGGTTTCGCCTTCGACACCATTGTTCCAGGAATGGTTCTCGTTATGGCCGTCGCGATTGTGTTCGCCGTTGGCGTCGTTGTGCTTTCCGGTATAGGAGACGAGATCGATCAGCGTGAAGCCGTCATGGGCGGCGAGGAAATTGACGCTGCGCGTTTCCCGGCCGTCGTTGCGCGAGAAGATGTCGGAGGAGCCGGCGAGTGCGGTTGCCAGCGCGCCGGTCTTCCAATCGTCGCCGCGCCAGTAGCAGCGCAGGTCGTCGCGAACCCGGTCGTTCCATTCAAGGAAGGGCGGCGGGAAATTGCCGAGCTGGTAACCGCCGGGGCCAATATCCCAGGGTTCGGCGATCATGATCCGGTCGGCAAGCACATCGTCGGAGAGGATCGCGGCCAGTGTTCCGTCGCGTTCAAAACCCGTCGCGGTGCGGCCGAGCACCGGGGCGAGATCGAAGCGAAAACCGTCGACGCCGGCGTTGAGCACGAAATGGCGCAGGCTGTCGATGACGAGGCGGCGGACTTCAGAATGATCGCAGGCGAGCGTGTTGCCGGTGCCTGTGTCGTTGACGAGTTCGCCCGGGCAATTCTGAGCGTGGCGATAATAATGCAGGTTGTCGAGGCCGCGCAGCGACAGCGTCGCGCCGTAACGGTCGCTCTCGCCGGTATGATTGAAGACGAGGTCGAGGATGACGGCGATACCTTCGGCATGGAGGGCCGCGACCGTCTCGCGCAGCTCCGTCATGCCGCCGGGGACGAGCCGCGGATCGAGCGCCATGAAGGCGACGGGATTGTAGCCCCAGCCGTTGGTGAGGCCGAGCGGCGGCAGATGGCGTTCGTCGATCCAGGCGGTGATCGGCATCAGTTCGACGGCGTCGACACCGATCCGCTTCAGATGCGCGACGACGGAGGGATGGGCAAGCGCTGCGACCGTGCCGCGTTGAGCCTCCGGTACGTCGGGATGAAGAATGGTGAAGGGCCGCACCGCCACCTCATAGATAAAGCCGCCCGGCTTGAACAGCGGCTTGCCGATCGCGGCTCGGGTATCCGTGGTGACAATCGCCTTCGGCATCAGATCCTGGCTGTCCTCGCCATAGATGCCGAGGCGGGGATCGTAGCGGAACGGCCTGTCGATCTCCTTGGCGTAGGGATCGATCAGCAGTTTGGAAGGATCGTACCAGAGGCCGTTATCGGGCGCATAGATACCGTCGGCGCGATAGCCGTAGCGCGCGCCCTCCTTCAGTCCGTCGACAAAGAGATGATGGAAGTAGTTGCTGTCGCGCGCCATCGGCAGGCGCGCGAATTCCCTGTGGCCGTCATCCTCGAAGAGGCAGAGTTCGATTTGTGCGGCATGATGCGACCACACGGCAAATTCGACGCCGGTCTCGAAGACGATCGCGCCGGCCTGCGCCGAACTGCTTCCCCGCATGTTTCCCCCCGGATCAGGTGATCACGGTTGGCGCATCGCGTCCCGTGCGTTCACGAATGCTGGCTATGCTTTCGGCGGCGGCGATCAGATCGGCGAGCGCTTCCTGCGTTTCGATGTTGTGGCGAGTCGAATCCGGCTCGTAGCGCTCGATATAGACACGCAAGGTTGCGCCAGACGTGCCGGTGCCGGACAGGCGAAAGACGACGCGCGAACCGCCCTCGAAGAGCACACGGACACCTTGGTGGTCACTCACCGATTTGTCGATCGGATCGTGGTAGGCGAAGTCGTCCGCCTTCTCCACCTTCAGGCTGCCGAAGCTCTTGCCGGGCAGGGTGGGAAGCTGGCTGCGGAGATTATCCACCAGGCCGTTCGCCGCATCGGTGTCGAGGCCTTCGTAATCATGGCGCGAATAATAATTGCGGCCGTAGGTCTGCCAGTGCTGGGTGACGATATCGGCGACGCTCTCGCCGCGCACGGCAAGAATGTTCAGCCATAGCAGCACGGCCCAGAGGCCATCCTTTTCGCGGACGTGACTGGAGCCGGTGCCGGAGCTTTCCTCACCGCAGATCGTCGCCATGCCGGCGTCGAGCAGGTTGCCGAAGAACTTCCAGCCGGTCGGCGTCTCGTACATGCCGATGCCGCGCTTTTCGGCGACGCGGTCGGCAGCACCCGATGTCGGCATCGAACGGGCGATGCCGGCAAGGCCGCCGGAATAGCCGGGAGCGAGATTGGCATTGGCGGCGAGGATCGCCAGGCTGTCGGAAGGCGTGACGAAGATGCCACGACCGATAATGAGATTGCGGTCGCCGTCGCCGTCGGAAGCGGCGCCGAAATCGGGCGCGTCATCGCCCATCATCTCATCGAAGAGCTCCTTGCAGTGCACCGGGTTCGGGTCCGGGTGATGGCCGCCGAAATCCGGCAGCGGCATGAAATTGCGCACCGAACCCGAGGGAGCGCCGAGACGATTTTCGAAGATTTCCTTGGCATAGGGGCCGGTGACGGCGCTCATCCCATCGAAGGCAATGCGGAAGCCGAGGCTGATCAGATTGCGGATGGCGCCGAAATCGAACAGCTCTTCCATCAGCGCGGCATAGTCCTCGACCGGGTCGATGACCGAGAGAATCGTGCCGCCGGGAAGCTCGTCCTTGCCGATGCGGTCGAGATTGACGTCGGCGAAATCGGCGATCTTGTAGCTGTCGATCGTCTTGGAGCGCGCATAGATCGCGTCGGTGATCTTTTCCGGCGCCGGGCCGCCATTGTTGATGTTGTATTTGATGCCGAAATCTTCGGTCGGGCCGCCGGGATTGTGGCTGGCGGAGAGGATGATGCCGCCGAAAGCCTTGTATTTGCGGATGATGTGAGAGGCGGCCGGCGTCGACAGAATACCGCCCTTGCCGACCATGACCTTGCCGAAGCCATTGGCCGCGGCCATCTTGACCGCCTTCTGGATGACTTCGCGATTATAGTAGCGTCCGTCGCCGCCGATGACGAGGCACTTGCCCTGGTAGCCTTCCAGCGAATCGAAGATCGACTGGATGAAGTTCTCCGCATAGTTCGGTTGCTGGAAGACCGGAACCTTCTTGCGCAGGCCCGACGTGCCGGGTTTCTGGTCCAGATAGGGGGTGGTGGAGACGGACTTGATCATTTTAGGTCACATGCCTTTCGAGACGAGGCTTGAATAGAGGGCAGCGTAGCGTTCGGCGCTCTTCTCCCAGGAGACATCCGATTTCATGCCCTGCTTTTGCAATTGGGTCCAGAGTTTTCGGTCCTGGTAAAAATGCATCGCACGGCGGATTGCCTGTAGCATGCCCGTTTCCGTCACGGGGGCAAATTGTATGCCGGTTGCGACTTTCGCTGCAAGTGCGGCGTGATTGGCGTCGATCACGGTATCATTCAACCCGCCGGTGCGGGCGACGATCGGCACGCAGCCGTAACGCAGGCCGTAAAGCTGGGTGAGGCCGCAGGGCTCAAAACGCGAGGGGATGATGATCGCGTCGCAGCCGGCCTGCATCAGGTGCGACATCGGCTCGTTATAGCCGATCGAGACGCCGATGCGGCCGGGATGGCGGCTGGCGGAGGCGAGCAGCGCGCCTTCAAGCGCGGCTTCGCCGGAGCCGAGCACGACGAGCTTGCCGCCCATGGCGACGATCTCATCGGCGACGTTGGCGACGATATCCATGCCCTTCTGCCAGGTAAGACGGCTGATGACGCAGAAGATTGGGGCGTCGTCATTGTCGAGATGGAAGAATTCGGCGATCGAGCGCCGGTTCTCCTCGCGGTTCTTCAGCGTCGTCGGGCCGTAATGGGTGTGGACGACAGGATCGGTCGCCGGGTTCCAGATATCGGTGTCGATGCCGTTGACGATGCCGTGCAGATCGTCGATGCGGCTGGCGATGACGCCCTCCAGCCCCATGCCGAATTCCGACGTCAGGATCTCATCGGCATAGGTCGGGCTGACCGTGGTGATCGCATGGGCAGTCTTCAGACCGCCCTTGAGGAAGCCGACAGTGCCGTAATATTCGATGCTTTCGGTGGCGAAGGCATGGGCAGGCAGGCGCAGGCCGGGAAAGATCTCTGAACCGAATTGGCCCTGGAAGGCAATGTTGTGGATGGTCAGCACGCTCGGCAGTTCCGGCGTCGGGTAATAACGCATATAGACCGAGGTCAGCGCCGCCTGCCAGTCGTGGGTGTGGACGAGATCCGGCCGCCAGCCGGGCAGCGGGCCGGCGGCGATCTCGGAGGCGGCAAGCGACAGAGCGGCGAAACGGCGCCAGTTGTCCGGATAGTCCTTGCCGAGCGGATCGAGATAGGGCCCGCCCGGCCTGTCGTAATAGGCCGGCGCATCGAGGATGAGCAGATCGAGCCCCTCGTGCTCAACCTCGAGCACGGTCGCCCGCTCACCGAGCAGGTCGGGGAATTCGAGCCTGACGACTGGGTCGCGAATGATCTTCATGACGGCGGGATAGCCGGGTAGCAGGGTCTTGGTCTCGACCCCGAAGGCTTTCAGAGTAATCGGCAGGGCGCCGGACACATCGGCCAGACCCCCTGTCTTGATCAAAGGGAAGACTTCGGACGAAACCGAAAGAACTTTCATACGTCAGATATCCAGCTTGTCGATCATCGGTTGCGTGATCAGGCAGATGCCGCTTTCCGTCCGCCGGAAGCGCTTGGCATCGAGCTCGGGATCCTCGCCGACGACCAGGCCTTCCGGAATGACGACACCATGGTCGATCACCACATTCTTGAGCTGCGCGCGCCGTCCGATCTTCACGTTCGGCAAAATGACCGCACCTTCCATCTTGGAGAAGGAATTGGCCCTGACACCGGTGAAGAGCAGGCTGTTGTTGAGCATGGCGCCAGAGATGATGCAGTCACCTGACACAACGGAGGAGGTGGCCGAGCCGCGGCGATCCTCGTCGTCATGGACGAATTTTGCCGGCGGGGTGATCTCTGCATAGGTCCAGATCGGCCAGGACTTGTCGTAGATGTCGAGTTCGGGAACGATCGCCGTCAGGTCGATATTGGCCTGCCAATAGGCGTCGATCGTGCCGACGTCGCGCCAGTAGGGCTCGTGCTCGAAATCGGAACGGACGCAGGACTTGGCGAAGCGGTGGGCGACCGCCTTACCGTTCTTAACGATATAGGGGATGATGTCCTTGCCGAAGTCGCGGCTCGAGGCCGGGTCGGCGGCGTCGCGGCGCAGCGCGTCGAGCAGGAACTTGGTGTGGAAGACGTAGATGCCCATCGAGGCGAGGGCGAAATCCGGCTTGTCGGGAATGGGCGGCGGATCGGCCGGTTTCTCGACGAAGGCGATAATCTCGTCCTTCTCGTTGACATGCATGACGCCGAAGCCGACCGCTTCCATGCGCGGCACTTCCAAGCAGCCGATGGTGACGTCGGCGCCGGAATCGACGTGCTGCTGCAGCATCCATTCATAGTCCATCTTATAGACGTGGTCGCCCGCAAGAATGACCATGTATTCGACGCCGTAATCCTGGATGATGTCGATGTTCTGATAGACGGCGTCGGCCGTGCCTTCGTACCATTGCGTCTCGGAGACGCGCTGGCTGGCCGGCAGAATATCGAAGCTCTCGTTGCGCTCGGGGCGGAAGAAGTTCCAGCCGCGCTGCATGTGACGGATCAGCGAATGCGCCTTGTATTGCGTCGCGACACCAATGCGGCGGATGCCGGAATTCAAGGCGTTCGACAGGGCGAAATCGATGATGCGGGCTTTGCCGCCGAAATAGACGGCCGGCTTGGCACGCCGGTCGGTGAGTTCCTTGAGACGGCTCCCCCTACCGCCCGCCAGAACATAAGCCATTGCATCGCGGGCAAGTGGCTGAACGCGCTTTTCTACCATTTTCTCCTCCCACCAGTCACTAATTTTCAGGTTCAAGCATGATTGTCGCCAAGGGCGGCAAGGTGATCGAGCAGGTGATGTTGCCGCCGGCATCGACGGCCTGCACGCGCCCGCCATTGCCCTTGCCGCTGCCGCCGTAGATGTCGGCATCGGTGTTCAGGATTTCCCGCCAGCGGCCTGCGGACGGCAGGCGGATCGAGTAATTCTCGCGATAGACAGGGGTGAAATTGGTGATGACGGCGACCGGCTTCTGGCCCGGCGCCTTGCGCAGCCAGGCAAAGACGGAATTCTGGTGGTCGTCGGCGACCAGCCATTCGAAACCTTCGCCCTCGCAGTCACGCTCATGCAGTGCCGGCTTGCTGCGATAGGTGAAATTGAGGTCGCGCACCAGGCGCCGCATGCCCTCGTGCATACGATATTGAAGCAGGTTCCAGTCGAGTGCCTTCTCTTCGCTCCACTCGCTCCACTGGGCGAATTCCTGGCCCATGAACAGCAGCTTCTTGCCGGGATAGCCCCACATATAGGCGTAGTAGGCGCGCAGATTGGCGAACTTCTGCCAGTCGTCGCCCGGCATCTTGGCGATCAGCGAGCCTTTTCCGTGCACAACCTCGTCATGCGAGAGCGGCAGGACGAAATTTTCCGAATAGGCGTAGAGCAGGCCGAAGGTGAGTTCGTTGTGATGGTGCCCGCGATAGATGGGATCGCGGCTCATGTAGCTCAGCGTGTCGTGCATGAAGCCCATATTCCACTTGAAGCCGAAGCCGAGGCCGCCTTCATGGACGGGTTGCGAGACCTTCGGCCAGGAGGTCGATTCCTCGGCGATGGTCATGACGTTGGAATTTTTGCCGTAGATGCGGATGTTGAGATCCTGCAGAAAACGGACCGCTTCGAGGTTCTCGTTGCCGCCATATTCGTTCGGGATCCATTCGCCGTGCTTGCGCGAATAATCGAGGTAGAGCATCGAGGCGACGGCATCGACACGCAGGCCGTCGAGGTGGAACTTTTCGGCCCAGTAGAGCGCGTTGTTGACGAGATAGGAAACGACCTCGGTGCGGCCGAAATTGTAGATCGCCGTGCTCCAGTCCGGATGGAAGCCCTTGCGCGGGTCTTCGTGCTCATAGAGTGCCGTCCCGTCGAACCAGCCGAGGCCGTGTTCGTCGGTCGGAAAATGCGCCGGCACCCAGTCGAGGATGACGCCGATTCCGACCTTGTGGCAGCCGTTGACGAAACGGGCAAAACCCTCCGGCTCGCCGAAACGGGCGGTCGGCGCGTAGAGGCCGGTCGTCTGGTAACCCCAGGAGGGATCGTAGGGGTACTCGGTGATCGGCAGGAATTCGATATGGGTGAAGCCCATGTCGGCGCAATAGGGGATAAGGCTGGAGGCCAGCTCGTCCCAGGACAGCATCGTGCCGTCCTGCCGGCGCTGCCAAGAGGCGGCATGCACCTCGTAGATCGAGATTGGCTGGCGGCGCTTGTCGGTCTCGCGCCAGTGCTTCAGATGGGCCTCGTCTTCCCACTCCTGCTCCAGCTCGGCGGCGGTGATCGAGGCGGTCTTCGGTCGCAGCTCGCTGCGCCGTGCAAAGGGATCGGCCTTCAGCGGCAGCAATACGCCGTCCTGGCCGCGGATCTCGAACTTGTAGGCAACGCCGATCGGTACATCAGGGGCAAAGATTTCCCAGATGCCGCTGTCGGCACGGAAGCGCATCACGTGGCGGCGGCCGTCCCAATTGTTGAAATCACCGACGACCGAGACGCGCTGTGCGTTCGGCGCCCAGACGGCGAAATGGATGCCCTGGGCGCCGTCATGCTTGATGAGGTGAGCGCCCATCTTGTCGAATAGTCGCAGGTGCGAGCCCTCGCGGGCGAAATAATCGTCCATCGGTCCGAGCACCGGACCGAAGCTGTAGGGATCGGTGACAGCCCATTCGGCATCACCGCGCCGGGCGCGGTAACGCACCGGCTGGACCTTTGCGAGGGAAACTGGGCCGGCGAAGAAGCCGTCGACGTGAAGCTGCTTCAGTTCGCCGATGACGCCACCGTCGAGCGTCATGGTGGTCACTTCCTCCGCGCCCGGGATGAAGCACCGGGCGACGAAGGCGTCGCCGGCCTGGTGCACACCTAGGACGGCAAAGGGATTGGAATGCGAGCCGGCAAGGATTGCCGTGATTTCATCTGCCGAAATTTCCCAGGAAAGCTTTACTTCAGGGACGGTTTTCGGCGTTTTCATCCGGCTCTCCAGATTTCGTCTGCATATTGCCTGATCGTCCGGTCGGAAGAGAACCAGCCCATCCGTGCCGTATTGTTGATCGTCTTGGTGTACCAGGCGGACTGGTTGGTCCAGATCTGGTCGACCTCGCGCTGGGCCTGGGCATAGGCGTCGAAATCGGCCGCGACCATGAACCAGTCGTGCGAATAAATGCCGTCGATCAACGATGTATAGCGGTTGCGGTCATCGGGCGAGAAGACGCCGGAGCCGATGGCGGCAAGCGCCTGAGCGAGTTCGCGCGATCCCTCGATGATGGCGCGGGGATTGTGGCCATCGCTGCGGACTTTCGACACCTCGTCGGCCTTGAGGCCGAAGATGACGATGTTGTCCTCGCCGACATTGTCGCGCATCTCGACATTGGCGCCATCGAGCGTACCGATCGTCAGCGCGCCATTGAGGCCGAACTTCATGTTGCCGGTGCCGGATGCTTCCATGCCGGCGGTCGAGATCTGCTCAGAGAGGTCGGCGGCCGGAACCATGACTTCGGCGAGCGAGACATTGTAATTCGGGACGAAGACGATCTTCAGCAGACCGCGTACCGACGGGTCGTTGTTAATCGTGCGGGAGACGTCGTTGATCAGCTTGATGATGAGCTTGGCGTTGTAGTAACTCGGCGCCGCCTTGCCGGCGAAGAGTTTCACGCGCGGCACCCAGTCGAGCTCCGGATGCGAGCGGATCTGGTCATAGAGCGCGACGGCCTCGATGATATTCAGCAGCTGGCGCTTGTATTCGTGGATGCGCTTGATCTGGATGTCGAACATCGCCGACGGATCGAGCTTCACGCCCATGCGGCTGGCGACGAGGTTGGAGAGTGCCACCTTGTTGGCGCGTTTTATCGCTGCGAATTTCTGCTGGAAAGCCGGATCGGAGGAATGCACGTCGAGCGCACGCAGCTTCTCGGCATCATCGAGGAATTCGTCGCCGATCGCCTCGCGGATCAGGCCGGTGAGGCCGGGATTGCACTGCTGCAGCCAGCGGCGCGGTGTGATGCCGTTGGTCTTGTTGTTGATGCGGTCGGGATAGAGCTTGTGCAGATCGGCGAAGACCGTGACCTTCATCAGGTCGGTGTGCAGGGCCGAGACGCCGTTGATCGAATGCGAGCCGACGAAAGCGAGGTTGCCCATGCGCACACGGCGGTCGCCGCTTTCATCGATCAGCGAGATCGAGCGGATTTCCCCATCGGAGAAATTCTTGCCCTTACGGGCGTCGATCAGGATCTTGGCATTGATCGCATAGATGATCTGCATGTGGCGCGGCAGCAGACGCTCGAACAGCGGCACCGCCCAGCTTTCCAGCGCTTCGGGCAGAAGCGTGTGGTTAGTATAGGAGAAGGTGCGGCGGGTGATGTCCCAGGCCTGGTCGAAATCCATCCCGTGTACGTCACAGAGCAGACGTACGAGTTCGGCGACCGAGACGGCGGGGTGAGTGTCGTTCAGCTGGATCGCCACCTTGTCCGGCAGCGAAGTGAAATCGTCATATTGCTGCAGATGGCGGCGCAGGATGTCCTGCAGCGAGGCCGACGAGAAGAAAAATTCCTGGCGCAGGCGCAGTTCTTGGCCGGCCGGGGTGGCGTCGGCAGGATAGAGAACCCGGGTCAGGCTTTCGGCCTTGTTGCTTTCGCGCAGCGCCCCGATGTGGTCGCCGGCGTTGAAGGCATCGAGCAGGATCGGATCGATCGGCTGCGCCGACCAGAGGCGCAGCGTGTTGACGCGCTTGCCGCGCCAGCCGACGGCCGGCGTGTCGAAGGCGGCGGCGATGACGCGCTCGGCCGGTTTCCAGACGTAGCGCGGCTGGTCGTCATGGGTGGTAATGAATTCGACGGCGCCGCCGAAGCCGATTTCATAGGAGCTTTCGCGGCGCTCGAATTCCCAGGGATTGCCGTGGGCGAGCCAGTTTTCCGGCAGTTCCACCTGCCAGCCGTCTGCCAGCTGCTGGCGGAAGAGGCCGTGGACATAGCGGATGCCGTAGCCATAGGCCGGAACCTCGACCGTCGCCATGCTCTCCATGAAACAGGCAGCCAGGCGGCCGAGGCCGCCGTTGCCGAGTGCGGCGTCCGGTTCCAGGCCGGCAATGACGTTGACGTCGACGCCGAGCGAGGCGAGCGCATCACGCACCTCCTCCATCAGGCCGAGGTTCGAGATGGCGTCGCGCATCAGGCGGCCAATCAGGAATTCGAGAGAAAGATAATAGACGCGCTTGGCACCTGTCGCATAAACCTCGCGGGTGGAAGCCATCCACTTGTCGATGATGCGGTCGCGCACCACCAGGATCGTCGCCGTCAGCCAGTCATGGGGCTTTGCCACCTTGGCATCCTTGCCGATGCGGTAGGTCAGACGCTCGATAATTTCTTCAGCGAGAATTTCCGGCCTTGAACTGCGAGGGGCGGGGGAGGGGATGATCGGCTTGGAAACAGTGTTCATCGTCAGGTCTCGCCAATTTTAATTTGGTTTCAGGATGTTATGCCTGATTCAATCAATTTGTCGCTTGCACCAGTGACAGTTTATGCATCGTTACTAGGCACTTGCAACAAAGGATTTGGACAAACGAAAAATTTGCGAAACCTTCATATTCACGCGGGTCGAGAGGGTTGATTTCAATCGTTTTTCCCGATCTGATGCGCCGAACGAGCACAACGAAAAGCCGCTCCGGTTTGTTCCGGTGCGGCTTTTTCGTTAGGCTTTTGCCGGGACATATCGTCAGTTGGTCAGGCGCGTCACCTGCGCGGAGGCCTTCGCTCCGATTGCCTTGAAGGCGGCAAGAAGGTCTTCCATTTTTTCCGGCTGGAAATAATGGGAGTCATCGGAGGCGCAATAATGCAGCAGTGCCTGTCCCCCCTCGGGCGCCATGAAGGCAATCGTATAGATTTCGATGCCTTTCAATTTCGCGTCGTCGCATGTCTTCTTCGTCGCGGTGTCGTAGGAACGGCCGCCGCTGCTATCATTATTATTGTCGCCGTCCGTCATGAAGACGATGTACTTCCTGGGTACCTGCCCGGTTTTCTGCTGGTGGGCGGCGTCTTCGGCGTCATTCCCCGCAGCGTTGTTAGCGGTCAGGGCCGAATAGGCCGTGTTCATTGCGCCACTGGAGTTCGTGCCGCCATCAGCTTGAAGCGCGCTGACATAGCTTGAGACAGCGGCGGTTCCCCAAGCGAGACTGCTGGCTGGGTATTCAACGATATCGTATGATACCGCGCCTGTGCGTACATATTCGGCATTGGGATCCGCGCTATTGAGCTGATCAAAAAGATTGCCGGCGGCGAGCTTTAGTGCTTCTATTTTTGTGTAATAACGCGTACGCGTGCCGGTGCAGGTGTCGTAGACTGTCTTACCGTTTTTGTTGAGGTGGGGGTTGCATTTATAGGTGTATGATTCCGTCGTGACCGTCGTGGTAGGATATCCCATCGACCCCGATTTATCGAGTGCGAGGAACATAGAGATCGAGCCTTGGGTCTGCGAATGCCCGCCGACCGTCGTTCCAGAGGTCGAGAGATGCTGTGTCTTGAAGCCGACCGCCTGCATCAGCGGATTGACCGTGAGGTCGTAACTCGGCGAAACCGTTACCTGGTAGGATGTTGACTTGCCCGATGTCGTTGCCTGGACATTAACGGCCGTCCTGCTCTTGATATCGGTACCGCTCTGCAGATAATTCGCCATCTGCCCAGCGACGAAATTCCGGGCAAAGGCTTCAGCCTCAGAGGTTTGGATCGTGCCATTCGCCAGTGCGGTGGCGGTCGCAAGCGCTGCCGAGTCGGCTGCTTCCTGCAGTTGCTGCTTCGACAGCAGCATATCACCGACTTGGATCGCCATGCCGGCAGCGCCGAAAAGAACGGGGATCATGATTGCCGTCATGATACCGAAATTACCGCCTCGATCGCTGAACATGCGATGCAGGCAGGGACGCAAAAAGGAGGTGTTCATCATGTTCACCCAACTGGAAACCCTGTGAGGCGATTTAGGCATGCTGCTTCTTTACGCGGTCCTTACGGCGTCAATACAATTTTAACGAATCGTCGGATTTTTCCAGTTTTGGGATTATTTCAGCGGGATCACGTCGACCGCCTGGACGGCGCGGTGGCCGCCGTAGCTCTTCAAGACGCCGATGACGGGGACGACATCGGAATAGTCCCGGCCGTAGGCGACAACGATGTGGTCCATGCCGGCGGGAATGTTGTTGGTCGGATCCAGTTCAATCCAGCCGATCGTCTCGCCGCACCAGATGCGCACCCAGGCATGCATGGCGTCCGCCCCTTCCAGCCGTTCCTTGCCGGGTGGCGGGATGGTGCGCAGGAAGCCGGAGACGTAGCCGGCCGGAATGCCGAGGCTTCTGAGAGCCAGGATCATCACATGGGTGAAATCCTGGCAGACGCCGCGCTTCAGCTTGAACGCCTCGATCGGCGTGGTGTCCACCGTCGTTGCCTCCGGGTCGTAGGTGAAATCCTTGTTGATGCGGGCGCAGAGCGCATGAGCAATCTGCATGGCCGTCAGATCAGGCGTGGCGCAGCTTCGCGCATAGTCGGCGATCTCGCGCGCTTCGGTGAGGCGCGGACTGTCACCGAGGAAATGGTGCGGCGAATCCGGCGCCAGCGACCACATGCCTGATATCTCCTCCGGCAGGTCGGCAAGCAGCGGCGAGAAATCGGCGGCGATCGGCTGGCTTTCCACCTGCACGCGGGCCTGCATGCGAATGTCGAGCGTTTCGTGCGGCGCGCGCAGCAGGAAGGAGGTAGCGGGATGATGGAAGAAATCGACGAAATGCGACTGCTCGTCCGGCGAGGGCGAAATGGTAATCGAGCCGGCGATCAGCCGCTGCCGATTGGCCAGCGACAGCGGCATCAGGCGCATGATATGGCGGGCGCCGGAGGCCGGCGCGTCGTAGCTGTAACCCATGTGGAGGGAGAGATCGTAGAGCACGGCCATCACCCGAGATAGGTCTGGGCGAGCAGATCGGAGAGTTGCTCCAACTCGCGTTCCAGTCGCTGATAGACCTCGACGCCCATGCCCTCCGGCGTCATCACCGCCAGGCCGGAATGGAGCCGCATCGCCTCGCGGTAGAAGGGCGACATCTGGCCGTTGATCATGGCATTCGGCAGCTGCTCGACCTCGTGATGGATCTCGTTCACCTGGAAGAGGACCGAACGCGGGTTGAGCGGGTCGAGCGCCAAGAGGTCTGTGACAGTCAGCCGCGCGGTGTTGACGTTATAGCGGCGGCGATGAGTCATGACGCTGTCGCCGATCTCCAGCAGCATGTCGAGCGCGCCGTCAGGCGCTTCCGGGCCCGACATGTGGCCGAGCAGGCGCGTCATGTGCAGGCCGCGTTCGATATAACGGCCGAGCGAAAGGAACCGCCAGCCGGTGAAGCGGTACATGTTTTCATGCATGAGACCGGCAAAGCCTGCAAGCTTCCGCAAGAGGATCGTCATCGCGTGGCTGGCGTCGTCGCCGGCAGCGACGGTGACGTGGAAGCGGCGGGCGGTCTTGGCGAGATCGTTGAGCGCCAGCCAGCCGTCCGGCGAGAAACGGTCGCGGATGTTGCTGGCCGAATAAACGGCGCTGTCAATGTTGCGCAGCAGCGTTTCCGGCACGGCGTCGGCGGTATCGATATCGACGGCGGCCAGATAATCGGAGACGTCGGCGAGCAGTGGCTGGCTCGGATCGGCAGCTTCGGCGAAACGGGCATGCCAGGCGCGCAGGATGCGCAGCGCCCCTTCGGCGCGCTCGATGTAGCGGCCGAGCCAGAACAGGTTGTCGGCCGCCCGGCTCGGCAGGCTGCCCGGCATGTTGCGGGTGAAGCTGCCTTCAGCGGGCAGCAGCGTGTGGCGCTCGACCGGTTTGTCGCTGACGATCCAGACATCGGCGGCGGCACCACCGGACTGCATGGCGATCGCCGCGACATCGGCGCCGGAGCCGATGCGGGCAAAACCGCCGGGCATGATCTGCCAGCCGTTTGCGGTGCGGGCGGCGAAGACGCGCAGCGACATCGGCCGCGGCACGAGCTTGCCATCCACCCAGGCGGGTGTGGTCGACAGCGTGACAACTTCCTGGCCGACGAGCTTCGGGCCGTCGGAACTCAGCCAGTCGGTTATCGAATCCTTGGCAGCCGCACGCAGCGATGAGCCGAGCACGGATTCGCCGTTATCGTCGAAGAAGGGAGCGCGGGAATAGGCCGGGCCGATTACCATCTTTTCGATGTTTTTTGCCACGTGCTCGCGCTCTTCCTCCTGACCGCACCACCAGGTAGCGATCGAGGGCAATTGCAGATCCTCGCCAAGCAGATGGTGACAGATGGTCGGCATGAAGGCGAGAAGCGCCCGGGTTTCAAGAATGCCGGTGCCGAGCGCATTGACGATGGTGAGGCTTTCGGCGCGCAGCGCTTCCACGAGGCCGGGCGTGCCGATATGCGAATTCTGGTTCAACTCCAGCGGGTCGGCAAAAGCCGAATCGAGACGGCGCCAGAGCACGCCGATCGGCTTCAAGCCGGCGACAGTGCGCACCATGACACGGCCCTTGACGACGGTCAGATCCTCGCCCTCGAGCAGCATGAAGCCGAGATAGCGGGCGATATAGGCGTGTTCGTAGTAGGTCTCGTTGGCGGGGCCAGGTGTCAGCACCGCGATGCGGTCGTCGCCCGAATGTTTCATGCCCTGTAGCGCGTCGCGGAAGGCGCCGAAGAAGGAGGCGAGGCGATGGACCGGGGTTTCAGCATAGATATCCGAGAAGGCACGAGTCGTCGCGACGCGGCTTTCCAGCGCGAAACCAGCGCCTGAGGGAGCCTGCGTCCTGTCGGCGAGCACCCACCAGTTGCCGTCAGGCCCGCGGCCGATCTCGAAGGCGCAGAAATGCAGATAATGGCCGGATGCCGGCTTGACGCCGGCGAGCGGGCGCTGGAATTCGGGATTGGCGGCGATCAGTGCCGGCGGCAGGAAACCTTCCTCCACCAGCCGGTTTTCGCCGTAGATATCGGCGATGATTGCTTCCAGCAGGTCGGCGCGCTGAACGAGGCCCGCCGACAGCGTCTGCCATTCGCGCTCGTCGATCAGCACCGGGATATGCGAGATCGGCCAGGCTCGCTCGCCGGTGCCCTTGCTGCCATAGGCGCGATAGAAGACGCCGGCATCACGGAGATAGCGGTCGGCGCGGGCGAAGCGCTCGGCGAGATCCTTTTCCGGCATTGCGCTCAGATGCGAGAGGAAATTCTGCCAGACGGGGCGGACGGCGCCGTCGTTGTCGACCATCTCATCGGCGGTATCGGGAAGCGGCGCATAGTCGAAGGCCGCATTCTTGGCGATGCGGTCCTCTGCCTCTTCCCTGCGCTCCACTGCCGGCTTCTTGCCCATCAAAACTTAAGCCTCAAACCCTCGGCCTCAAACCCCGGCGGGCCGCCTGAGATCCAGCGTCAGCGGGAATTCCGGCGAACCCGTCTCGACGCGCGGAATGTATCCGCCCGCCGTATGCCCCCACGGCTCGAATCGGGTGAGCCGTCTTGCTTCCGCCTCGTTACCGTTGACCGGGAAGGTGTCATAGGTCCGGCCACCTGGATGAGCAACATGATAGATGCAGCCGCCGATCGAACGCTTCGACCATGTATCATAAATGTCAAAAGTCAAAGGGGTGTTGATCGGCAGGACGGGGTGCAGGCCCGAGGCCGGCTGCCACGCCTTGTAGCGGACGCCGGCGACCGACACGCCCGATGTACCGGTCGGCGTCAGCGGCAAGGTGCGGCCGTTGCAGGTGACGGTATAACGCGAGGCATTGTTGGTTTCGAGTCGCACCTGAAGGCGTTCGACGGAGCTGTCGACGTAGCGGGCGGTGCCGCCCGGCGCGCCTTCCTCGCCCATGACATGCCAGGGCTCCAGCGCCTGGCGCAGTTCCAGCTTCGAGCCCTCGTATTCGACTTCGCCGCAGAAGGGGAAGCGGAATTCGAGCTGGGCCTTGAACCATTCCGGGCTGACATCGAAGCCATTTTCGCGAAGGTCGGCAAGCACGTCGAGGAAGTCGGCCCAGACGAAATGCGGCAGCATGAAACGGTCATGCAGGGTCGTACCCCAGCGGACGAACTTGCCGTCGACTGGATTGACCCAGAAACGGGCGATCAGCGCGCGCACCAGCAATTGCTGGGCAAGCGACATGCGTGCGTTGGGCGGCATCTCGAAACCGCGGAACTCGATGAGGCCGAGCCGTCCTGTCGGGCCGTCGGGCGAGAATAGCTTGTCGATGCAGATCTCGGCACGGTGGGTGTTGCCGGTGACGTCGGTCAGAAGATTACGGAACAGGCGGTCGACGAGCCAGGGCAGCGGCTGCTGACCGCGGCTGGGGTCGATCTGCGCCATGGCGATCTCCAGCTCGTAGAGGCTGTCGTGACGAGCCTCGTCGATGCGCGGCGCCTGGCTGGTTGGGCCGATGAACATGCCGGAGAAGAGGTAGGAGAGCGAGGGGTGGCGCTGCCAGTGGAGGACCACGCTCTTCAGGAGGTCGGGACGGCGCAGGAAGGGGCTGTTGTTCGGATTGGCGCTGCCGACGACGACATGGTTGCCGCCGCCGGTGCCGGTATGGCGGCCGTCGATCATGAACTTGTCGGCGCCGAGCCGGGTGGCGCGTGCCTCCTCGTAGATCGCCGTGGTGATGTCGACGCAGTCCTTCCAGTTGGAGGCCGGATGGATGTTGACCTCGATGACACCGGGATCCGGGGCGACGCGGATGACGTTGATGCGCTCGTCCTGCGGCGGCGGGTAACCTTCGATATGGACGGGAAGCTTGAGCTCGGCAGCGGCGTTTTCGGCAGCGGCGATCAGCTCGAGATAATCCTCGATGCGCTCCACCGGCGGCATGAAGATGCAGAGCCTGCCGTCGCGCGGCTCGACCGACATGGCGGTGCGCACGGCGCCGCGGAGTTCGCCGAGCGTCTGTTCGATCCGGCCGCGATTGCTCTCGTCGGCATGGAAAGAGGCTTCCGGCATGGCCCGGCCGGCCGGTACGAAGACATCAGGCAGCGGTTCGCGCGGGATCGTCGGATCGGCGGGGTGGATATAGGGGTAACGCGCCGGGGGAACATAGGGCAGCGTGCCGAGCGGCAGGCGGTAACCGATCGGACTGTCGCCCGGGACGAGGAAGATCTTGCCGCGGCGGGTGCGCCATTTCTCACTGACCCAGACTCGGCTTTCCGCTGCCCTGGCATTCCATGCCTGGACCGGAAGGATGTAACCGGTCGGAGTCGTGAGGCCGCGGGCGAAGACGCGGGCGATGCGATTGCGCTCCTCGGGATCCTTCAGCTTCGAATTCGCCGGATCGACATTTTCGGGAAGGCTGCCTTCCTTGATGATCCAGTCAGCGGGATCCTCATAGGCCGGCTGCACCATATCGGGCTTGATCGCCAGCTCCTTTGCGATCGCCGTCAGGAGCTTTTCGGCATCCTCGGCTTTGACGCCGGTATCCTTGCCTTCGGCGGCGACCAGGTCGAGGTTCTGCCAGACCGGTTTGCCGTCGCGGCGCCAGTAGAGCGAGAAGGTCCAGCGCGGCAGGCTTTCGCCCGGATACCATTTGCCCTGGCCATAATGCAGGAAACCGCCGGGGGCGAAGCGTTCGTGCAGCTTGCGGATCAGGATGTCGGCCTTTTCGCGCTTGGTCGGGCCGACCGCGGCGGTGTTCCACTCCTCGGACTGAAAATCGTCGATCGAAACGAAGGTCGGTTCGCCGCCCATCGTCAGATGTACGTCCTCGGCTTCGAGGACACGGTCGACTTTTTCGCCGAGTTCGTTGAGCTCCTCCCAGCTTTCATCGGAGAAGGGCTTGGTGATGCGCGGGTGCTCGGCGACGCGCGAGACCTTCATGTCGAAGGCGAATTCGGTTTCGGCCTCGCCGAAATAACCGCCGGAAATCGGAGCGGCGTTGCGATAATGCGGCGTGGCGGCAAGCGGGATGTGGCTTTCGCCGGTCAGCAGGCCAGAAGTCGGATCGAGGCCGACCCAGCCGGCGCCAGGCAGATAGACCTCCGCCCAGGCATGCAGGTCGGTGAAATCGACTTCGGTGCCGGAAGGGCCGTCAAGCGCCTTCAGATCCGGCGTCAGCTGAATGAGGTAGCCGGAGACGAAGCGGGCGGCGAGGCCGAGATGGCGAAGGATCTGGACGAGCAGCCAGCTGGTGTCGCGGCAGGAGCCCTTGGCGCTTTCCAGCGTTTCCTCCGGCGTCTGCACGCCGGTTTCCATGCGGATGACATAGCCGATCTGTCTCTGCAGGCGGGCATTCAGGCCGACGATCATATCGACTGTCGGCTGGTCGGGCGACCAGTCGAGCGTCGGCAGCAGCGCCTTGAGGCGCGGACCGGCCGGCTCCGGCGTCATGTAGATCGACAGATCTTCCTGGATCGTTTCAGGGTATCCGAAGGGCCACTTGGTTGCCTCTTCCTCGACGAAGAAGTCGAAGGGATTGTAGACCGTCATGTCGGCGACGAGATCGACCTCGATCTTGAATTCGGTCACCGGGTCCGGAAAGACATAGCGGGCAAGGTAATTGCCATAAGGGTCTTGCTGCAGGTTGACGAAATGGTTGGAGGGCGTGACCTTCAGCGAGTGGCTGAGCACCCGAGTCTTCGAATGCGAGGCAGGTTTCAGCCGGATAATCTGTGGGCCGAGGCGGACCGGCTTGTCATAGGTGTAATGCGTCAGATGATAGATGCTGGCTTTGATCGACATATTTCTCTTTTTATCCGGCTCGCATCGTCGTGCGGCTTGCTGTTCCCAAAATCAGTGTGTGCAATGCAGCGAAAGAAAGCAAGGCGGAAAGGTCGACGGCTTTTACGCTGCCTTGGCAAAGGTGACGGCCGCCTTCAGGCCCTTGCCGTCCGAACCCGGCTCCAGCGTCAGTGCGGCATTGAAAAGATTGGCGATTTCTTCGACGATCGGCAGGCCGAGGCCGGCGCCTGGGGCACCGGAATCATTGCCTCGCGAAAAACGCCGGCGCACTGCCTCCAGCTTCTCGGGCGGGATGCCGGGACCGTTGTCCTCGATTTCGAGGCGGATCGTCTCTGACGCGGCAATGATACGGACGGTGACCTCCGCCCCCTTGCCGGCATAGGCGATGGCATTGCCGGCAAGGTTGCGTAGCATTTCGCCGATCAGCAGCGGCTCGGCGCGGACCATCGCCGGGCTCTCGCCCTCGAAGCCAAGATCGATGCCGGCGACGGCGGCCGTCGGGATCTGCTCGCCGGTGATCTCCTGGGCAATGGCGGCGAGATCGATGGCGGAGGCGGTCAACGCCTCCTTGGCGGTGGCGGCGTCGATCTTGGCCATCAGCAGAAGCTGGGCAAGGATACGCTCGGCATGCGCCACCGCCTGGTCGCCCTTCAGTGCTGCCGCCTGAGCCTCATCGAGCGAGCCGGCACGGGCGGAAAGGGCGAGCTGAGTGCGGATGATCGCCAGCGGGGTGCGCAACTGATGGCTGGCATTGCCGGTGAAATGGCGGAGCGCATCCAGCGCCGACTGTAGTCGAACCATGAAGGAATTTACCGTATCGACCAGCGGCTCGACCTCGCTCGGCACGGTCTGCCTAATCGGATGCAGGTCATCGGGGCTGCGTTCGCCGATGGCGTCGCCGAGCTTGTAGAGCGGGCGCAGAGCCACCGTGACCGAGATCCAGACGATGACCGCCGCGCCCGCGATCATGAAGGCGAGGCGGAGTGCGGAGCGGACGAGGATCGCCTGCGCCAACTGCCGGCGGGCGATGGTGGTTTCGGCGACCGTCACCACGAAGGGCACGGAGCGGATGCCTGTCGAGGCCGAGCGCTCGAGTGTGGCGACGCGGATCGGCTCGCCGCGGAAGGTGTCGTCGGCGAAGGCGGCGGCATCGCCCGGCGTCTTCTTGAGGACCGGCAGGGACTGGTAGCCGGTGATGAATTGGCCCGGCGGGCCGTCGACGCGGTAGAAGACGCGATCCTGCGCGGCCGAGGTCAGCATTTCAAGTGCGACATAGGGGATATCGACCTGCAGCGTGCCGTCCTCGGCGACGACGACGCGCTCGGCGATCGCCAGCGCGGAACCGGCGAGTACGCGATCGGAGACGATATTGGAGGTCTGGACCGCCTCGCGATAGGTATCGGCGAGTGCCAGCGTGCCGATGACGGCGGTGGAGACGAGCAACCAGAAGAGCAGCCGGCGCCTGAGGGAATAGGCGGCTTTCATGAGGCCTCGGGCAGTTTGTCGAGATAATAGCCGATGCCGCGGGCGGTCTTGACGGTCAGGCCGTGCGGCGACAGGCGCTTACGCAGACGGCTGACATATTGCTCGATGGCGTTTGCCGAAATGTCGTCGTCGAAGGCCGTCAGCGATTGAATGATCGCCTCCTTGGCGACGACCTTGCCGGCCCGCATGAAGAGGATTTCGAGCAGGCCGAGTTCCCGGGCGGGAATATCGAGTGGCGTTGCGCCTGATGAAAAGGTGCGGGAATTGAGATCGAAGGAGATGCCGCCGAAGCCGACGGTCGCCGAACGCAGCCCGGCCTGGCGGCGCAGCAGCACGCGCACGCGGGCCTCGAATTCGGCGATATCGAAGGGCTTGATCAGATAATCGTCAGCGCCGAGATCGAGCCCCTTCACTCGCTCTTCCGGCGTGCCGCGCGCGGTCAGGATGAGGACGGCCGCCTGGTTCTGTCGGGCGCGCATGGCGCGCAGCACGTCGAGCCCATCCATCTCGGGCAGGTTAAGGTCAAGGATCACCAGATCGAAATTTTCAGCGGCGATGACCGCATCGGCGGACGCTCCGTCATGGACGACATCGACGGCATGGCCCGTGCCGCGCAAGATCGCCGACAGGCCGTCGGCCAGCGCGATATTGTCTTCGGTGAGCAGGATGCGCACGGATGTTTCCCCTGTTTTTCAAGGGAGATTACAGAGATGAAGCAGGGATGTCACAGCGATTTTCAGGCTTACAGCGACGCGCGTCCTTCAGACGCGCAAAGGACGCTGTAACACTTTGAATCTACGGATCGTGCTTTCCGAAAATCGATTCCGATTTTCGGGACGATGCGCCAGTGAACGGCCGGGAAAAGCTCGACCTCAGCTCCCGGTCCTTTCGATACGCTCGCGCTGCGTCATCGCGGCGGCGAGGAGTTTCTGGAAGCGGGGATCGTCGCGGATGTTGTCGAGATCGGAATCATTATCGAACCATTTGATGTGGTAGACGGAGCTGTTCGGCAGCAGCTTCTCCAGCAGATCGATCGCCTGGTCGACGTCACCGAGGACGGAGTAGACGCAGGCGAGATTATACTGCGCGACGATGTCGTCGGGATCGATGGCGATCGCGCGGTCGGCCCAGTCGCGTGCCCTTGCCGCATCGCCGAGATGGGCAAGCGCCAGCGCGCCGCGATGGGCGGGGCCTGAATTTTCTGGATTGAGGTTGAGGGCGCGTTCGGCGCGCAACAGACCGAGGCGCGCCCAGTTTTCCGTATCCAGCACCCTTCCGAGCGAGCGATAGGCGGACATCAGATGGATCGGCGAGACGTAGTCATCAGAGCGGATTGCGGCGGCGCGGGTGAAATATTGCACGGATTCGGCGAAGTTGCCGTGCATGAAGAAGAACCGGGCATAGTGGAAGTTCGCCTCGAAGAGGTTCGGGTCGAGCGCCAGGGCACGTTCGAAGGCCGCCGCCGCCCTATCGTCATAGCCGCTCTGATGCAGGGCGAGACCATGGGAAGCGTGGGCTTCGGGAAGGTCAGGATCGAGCTCAAGAGCGCGGGCGCTCATCTCGAGGATGCGCCTCAGCGGCACGTCATCAGGCGCCCAATCGCGGATCGCCGCGTCGCAATCGGCGATGCCGGCATAGGCGCGGGCATAGTCCGGATCGAGCTCGACCGCCTTGCAGAACATGCGCCTTGCGAGCTCCAGATAGGATTTGGTCCAGGTGTGAGAGAGCTGGCGGCCTCTGAGATAATAGGTATAGGCCTCGACATTAGCGGTCGGCTCAGTCGCGATCGCCTTCTTCTCCTCCGGCAACAGACGCACCTTCAACTGGCCGACGATCGCATGGGTGATCTCGTCCTGGATGGCGAAGATGTCGGTCATGTCGCGGTCGTAACGCTCGGCCCAGAGATGGTCGCCATTGGCGGTGTCGATTAGCTGGCCGGAAATGCGCACGCGATTGCCGACGATGCGCACACTTCCCTCGAGCACGTAGCGCACGCCAAGCTCCTGGGCGAGGCGCTTCACCTTTACCGATATGCCCTTGTAGGTGAAGATCGTATTGCGCGGCACGACGTGCAGGCTGGAGATCTTGGAGAGATCGGTGATGATGTCTTCGGTGATACCGTCGGAGAAATAATCCTGGTCGGCATCGCCGCTCATATTGGTGAAGGGCAGCACCGCGATGAAGCAGGTGTTGCGGTTCTGCGCGACCAATCTGGCGGAGGAAGGCGGCGCTAAGCTGACGGTGTAGACCTGAACGGGCTGCCGGATGTTCTTCAGCATATGTTCGCCAATGAATTCGAAGCCGAGATTGAGGCGCGAGCCGACCTGCTCGCGCACCGAGGCCGACACGGCGATGCCGCCCGGCGCTGCGATGCGCTCGAGCCTGGCGGCGAGATTGACCCCATCTCCGAATATGTCGCCGTTCTCGACCACGACGTCGCCGAGATTGATGCCGATGCGAAATTCGACGCGCTCGTCCTTGGGCACGTTCTCGTTACGGGCTGCCATGCTGCGCTGGATTTCGGCGGCGCAGGCGACCGCATTCACCACGCTCTGGAATTCGGCAAGGATACCGTCGCCGGTGAGTTTGACGATCCGGCCCTTGTAATCCGAAATACGAATGTCGACCAGCTCGCAGCGATGGCGGTTCAGCGCCTGCAACGTGCCGGATTCATCGATGCCCATCAGTCGGCTGTAGCCGACGACGTCTGCAGCAAGAATAGCGCTCAGTCGTCGTTCCATGACCCCTCCCATGGATCTTTCCAGTTTAGTCTAGCTTTTCATAGAGTTTTTGTCGCGTAGAGTCGTCCCCCGAATAATAAATTCGGGCGGTCTCGACGTTTTTAACGCGGCAGCGCGACCGTATAGCGTCGTCGATCTTCATCAATACTCTAAACGGGTGAAGGACGGAGCCAATCGCTAATCCTTTGTGATGAAAAGACAATTCACATCGGAGAAAAATGGAATGTTCTGCTGTGACCGACACTTCCCGGGTCGGTATCATAAAACCGATCGCCGATCGATTTAAGGCTTGAGCCGGACCCAGGGGCATAGCTTGGAAGACGAATCGCGAGGGTATCCAACGCGGTATGCAATGTAATTCGCGGTTGCTTCGGCGATTGCGGTGAGCTCACCGAAGGGTATTGTGGCGACGTTTCATGCCTGATGGGGATTTGAATGACAGGTTCGGCCCGGAATTTTCTGGAGTTTCATGATGTTCCGGAGGCCGGGCTTCGGTCGGTCATCGGTCGCGCCAGTGAGCTTGCCAAAGCCTGGGATGAGCGCACGATGCCGCAGAGCCTTGCGGGCAAACGCGTCGCCCTGATTGTCGATGACGGCGGATGGCGCAATACCACCGCCTTTGATCTCGGCATCCAGGCGATGGGCGGCATCTGCGCGCATGTGCCGATCGGCTTCAATGCCAGCGAGGAAACCGGCGATCTCTCCGGGTATCTCGGCAACTGGTTCGACATGCTGGTGATCCGCACGAGGGAATTTGCGACGTTGAAGGCGGTGGCGGCAGCCTTGCCGGTGCCTGTCATCAATGCGCGCACACGCTCCAACCACCCTTGCGAGACGCTCGGCGACCTTGCCTATATCAACAGCCGGCGCGGCTCCATCGACGGGTTGAAGGTGGTTGGCGTGGCGGCGGACGCAAATATCCTTCGCTCCTGGGCCGAAGCGTCGATCGCGTTGCCGATCGAGGTGGTGCAGGTCTATCCTGAACGCTGGCACATCAGCGATCCCGCGCTGCTCAATGGACGCTTCCGTGTGAGCACCGATATGGGCGAACTATCGGATGCCGACGTCGTCATCACCGATTCATGGCCGGGTGACGCTGCCGAGGAGGCACTTGCCGGTTACCGGATCGGGACCGATGTGCTCGATCGTTTGCGGGAGGATGCGATCTTCCTGCCGTGCCCGCCGGTTACGCGCGGCCAGGAGGTGGCGGCCGAGGCGATGGAACATCCGCTCTGCCGGAGCCGCGCCGCCAAGGCTTTCCTGTTGCACGCGCAGAATGCCCTGATGGAGTGGGCCGGCGCCCAGTCCGGCGCCCTTGCTCCTCCTGGCGCGCTCAGGCATTGTTGCTGCATGAGGAGAGTTTTCATCTTGCTGCTGGCGTTCTGGCCGGGCTTTGCGCTCGCCGATCCGGTCTTCTATCCGGCGAAGTCGGGCAATGCCGATGCGCCGGTGCTGACGGTTTATTCTTCGCTCGACGAACCCCTGGCGCAGCCGATGATCCGGGGTTTCCAGGACGCCAATCCCGATGTCGCGGTCAAATATGAGGATATGCTGACCGGCGACATCTACGACCGGATCGTCAGGGAGACGGATGCCGGCAAGAAGACGGCGGATTTCGCCTTCTCCTCGGCAATGGACCTGCAGGTGAAGCTTTCCAACGACGGGTATGCACAGGTCAGCAACCTGCCGATGAGTGCAGCATGGCCAAAATGGGCAAACTGGCGCAATACCGCCTATGCGCTCACCTTCGAGCCGGCGGTGTTCGTCTATCACAAGCCGAGCTTTGCACACGAGCCGGTGCCGAGTTCGCGGGCTGAATTCGTCGACTATCTGAAGCGCAAGGGCAACGAGGTCTATGGGCGGATCGGCACCTACGATATCGAGCGTTCCGGCGTCGGTTTTCTCTTCATGGCCCGCGACCAGGAGCAGTTCGGCGACATCTGGTCGGTGATCGGGGCGATGGGGGCTGCCGGCGTCAAGCTTTATTCGACGAGTTCGGCGATCCTCGAACGCGTTGCCGATGGGCGCTTCGTGCTCGGCTACAATATTCTCGGCTCCTATGCGGCCGATTGGGCCTCGCGCTATCCCGATGTCGGCATCGTGCTGCCGAAGGATTATACGGTGGTGATGTCGCGGATCGGGCTGGTGCCGCAGGCCGCCGCCGAGCCGGAGCTCGGTCGGCGTTACCTTACCTTTTTCATGTCGAGGGAAGGGCAGACAATCATGGCGCGCGAGCTGCAGATCCCGGCCGTCAGCCCCGAGGTGGCAGGGGAAAATACCGCCAATACGCTGCAGGAACTGCTCGGCGCCCAACTGCGGCCGGTGCCGGTCAGCCCCGGGCTGATGGTCTATCTCGACCAGGTGAAGCGGGCGCGGCTGATCGCGCACTGGAACGAGGTTCTGCGGACGCAGTGAAGGCGTCAGCTTTCAGCCGGTTCGCCCTCTTTACAGAGCTTTGGGTCGCTCCGCCCGTAGCTCTCGTCGGATGAGGCTCGCAGCCGTACTTCGGCGGCGGGTAATGCATTCGCCATCGGCAGTGATGAACCAGGATTTAGATCGGCACCTACCAATTACGGCAAAAAAGTGTCATCTCCTCTGGATATCTCGCCGATGTCAGCTAAATGACAGGTTGTTGTGGTCGCTTTGGCTACTTCTTCTCCGTGGAGGCGGAGAGCTGAAGCCTTGGGAGGTATTCCGCTCGTCATTCAGGACGCTTGCGTCCGCTGGCCGGCCATTCCTCCCGATTCCCAGAGAACAACAGGCGGTCTGCTCAGCCGCCACGGAGGACATCATCGTGAAGCATACGTTCATCGCAACCCTTCTTGCCGCGACCATCGCGCTGCCGGCATATGCGGCCGATTACACCATCATCGCGCCCGCCGCTCCCGGCGGCGGCTGGGACCAGACTGCCCGCTCGCTGCAGACCGCGCTGCAGCAGGAGAAGATCTCCGGCAACGTGCAGGTCCAGAACGTCCCAGGCGCCGGAGGCACGATCGGGCTTGCGCAGTTCAGCAGCCAGGCTGCCGGCAACCCGAATTCTCTGATCGTCGGCGGCTATGTCATGGTCGGCGCGATTCTCACCAACAAGTCGCCGGTGACGCTCAAGGATGTCACGCCGATCGCCCGCCTGACCGGCGAATATGAGGCCGTCGTCGTTCCCGCTGCATCCGAGATCAAGACCATGGCCGATCTTGTTGCGGCGCTGAAGAAGGATCCGGGTTCGGTTTCCTGGGGTGGCGGTTCGGCCGGCGGCACCGACCATATCACCGTTGGCCTGATCGCCAAAGCCTCCGGTGTCGATCCGACCAAGATCAACTATGTCGCCTTCTCCGGCGGCGGTGAAGCGCTCGCCGCAATTCTCGGCGGCCAGGTCACGGCCGGCGTCTCGAGCTATAGCGAGTTCGAATCGCAGGTGAAATCCGGCACGCTCCGCCTTCTCGCCGTCTCCAGCGAAAAGCGTATCGACGGCGTCGATGCGCCGACGCTGAAGGAAGCCGGCACCGACGTCACCATCCAGAACTGGCGCATGGTCGCCGCTGCTCCCGGCCTGTCGGCAGAACAGGTGGCAAGCGTCACCGCCGATTTCGAGAAGCTGCACAGCTCCGCCACCTGGCAGGAAACGCTGAAGACCAAGGGCTGGGCCGACACCTATCTGTCCGGCGATGCCTTCAAGGCGCAGCTCGAAAAGGACATCTCGGCCACTGAGAGCATTCTCAAAGACATCGGACTTGTTCAATGAGCGAGGATAACACCTCCTCGGCAACCGAGCGCCGCCCTGATTGGGCGGCGTTCATCATTGCCGTTTTCCTCTTCGTCGTTGCCGGCGTGATGGCCTGGGATGCCTTGCATCTGAAAACGATCGCGCAATACGATCGCATCGGTCCGGCGACAGCGCCTCAAATGGTGGCATTTGGCCTCTTCTGTCTCGGGATCTGGACCGCCTTCGAAGCCTGGCGCGGCGATTTTCCGGAGCGTGACCGGCAGGAAGTCGCACCCGTCATCTGGATCGTCGCCGGTCTTGCCAGCCAGATGCTGCTCCTGCGCGTCGCCGGCTTCTCGATCGCAACCGGCATCCTCTTCGCGCTGACGGCACGCGGCTTCGGCAAACGCAAGCTCTGGATCTCGCTGCCGCTTGGTATCGTCTTCAGCTTCGTCGTCTGGGCGATCTTCTCGCAGCTGCTGCAGCTGACGCTGCCGGCCGGGCCGCTGGAACATCTGTTCTTCTGACCGCGCGGGACGCGCTGTCAGCTCTTTTGATTTTGCGCGGCGCCCGGTTGCGAAACGCACGGCCGGGAATGCCGCTTGGGACACCAAGATGAGCACATTCGAATTTCTATGGCAGGGTATCCTGGTTGCGATGCAGCCGATGAACCTGGTTTATGCGCTGGTCGGCGTGACGCTCGGCACCGCCGTCGGCGTGCTTCCCGGCATCGGCCCGGCACTCACCGTGGCGCTGCTGTTGCCCGTCACCTACAAGCTCGATCCCGGCGGCTCGCTGATCATGTTCGCCGGCATCTATTACGGCGGCATGTATGGCGGTTCGACGACCTCGATCCTGCTCAACACGCCGGGTGAAAGCGCTTCGATCGTCACCGCGCTCGAGGGCAACAAGATGGCGCGCGCCGGGCGCGGCGGACCGGCGCTGGCGACAGCAGCGATCGGCTCCTTCGTCGCCGGCCTGATCGCCACGCTCGGGCTCGCCTTCATCGCTCCCTATATCGTCAAGCTGGCGCTGGTCTTCGGGCCGCGCGAATATTTCGCGCTGATGGTGCTCGCCTTCGTCACCGTCTCCTCGGCCTTCGGCGATTCGGCATTGAGGGGCCTGACCTCGCTGTTCATCGGCTTTGCGCTCGCCATGGTCGGCATCGACCAGCAGACGGGGCAGGCCAGGCTTACCTTCGGCATTCCCGACCTGCTCGACGGCGTCGAGGTAACGACGCTTGCCGTGGCGATGTTTGCGATCGGCGAGACGCTTTATATAGCCGCGCAGGGCAACCGGATCGCGGAGAAGGTCGAGGCGGTCAAGGGTTCACTCTGGATGAATGCGGAGGACTGGTCACGTTCGTGGAAGCCGTGGCTGCGCGGCACGCTGATCGGTTTCCCGATCGGCGCAATGCCGGCGGGCGGCGCTGAAATCGGTACCTTCCTCTCCTATGCCACCGAAAAGCGGCTGGCGAAAAACCCGGAAGAGTTCGGCCATGGCGCGATCGAAGGCGTGGCCGGTCCCGAGGCTGCGAACAATGCATCGGCCGCCGGCACACTGGTGCCGCTTCTGACGCTCGGCCTGCCGACGACGGCGACGGCGGCGATCATGCTTGCCGGCTTCCAGCAATACGGGCTGCAGCCGGGGCCGCTGTTGTTTGCCACCAATCCGCAGCTCGTCTGGGGGCTGATCGCTAGCCTGCTCATCGCCAATGCGATGCTCTTGGTGCTGAACCTGCCGATGATCGGGCTCTGGGTGCGGCTGCTGACCGTTCCGAAGCCGTGGCTCTATGCCGGCATCCTGCTGTTTGCGACGCTCGGGACGATCGGCGCCAATCCGTCGGTGTTCGAGCTCGGCATGCTGCTCGCCTTCGGCCTGCTCGGCTATGTGATGCGGCTCTTCGGCTATCCGATCGCGCCTGCCGTCGTCGGCCTGATCCTCGGGCCGCTTGCCGAACAGCAGCTGCGCCGGGCGCTGGCAATCAGCCAGGGCGATGTGACGACGCTGGTGATGTCGCCGATCGCGGCAGGCCTGCTCATCGTTGCAGCGGCCGCCTTCCTCATCCCGCTGATCCTGCGGCTGCGCGGCAGGGGCCAGGTGCTCTCGCAACTGGCGGCAAACGAAGACTAAAAGAAAAAGACCACCCACCCCTCCCTCGAGGTCGGCCATGGAGACATGCGCCGGCCTCCTGTTTTTGCATGGCTGAGGTGATTTTCTGAGCATTGTGGAGGTCTGTGCGCGATGCCATCTATGAGTGGTCAATCATAGAGCAAGAGGAAAAGGACAATGTCCGCACTTCGCAATTCAGTCCGTACCGGCTTCTTTGGCCGCGCATTCGCCGTCCTTGGTGCCGCAAACGCCGTCAGCGCTGCTGTCGAAGCCGGTCGCCGCCCGCGCGCCAACGACCTCACCACACTCGGTATCGACCCGGCCTCCTTCGGTCAGGTCTCCCGCTGAGACCTTCAAGTCATGCATGAATGAATTAGCCCGCAACCGGATGGTCGCGGGCTTTATTTTTAGCTGCAAGGGTGGCGCGCACCGCGGCTTCTTGCATCGTCAGGCGTGAAGCTCCTCCTGCCGGGCGCCGTGATCCTCCACCTTTTCGCGCCTGTTGTGGCGGATGGACGACCAGAGGGACAGGCCGATCAAGGCCGCGCCGCCGAGGCCGGTGATAACCTCGGGGATATGGACCAGGGTCTGCGCATACATGATCACCGAGAGAATCAGGATGGCGTAGAAGGCGCCATGCTCGAGATAGCGGTATTCGGCAAGCGTTCCCTTCTCCACCAGCATGATCGTCATCGAGCGCACGTACATGGCGCCGATGCCAAGGCCGATCGCGATGACGAAGAGGTTCTGCGTCAGCGCGAAGGCGCCAATGACGCCGTCGAAGGAAAAGCTTGCATCCAGCACCTCCAGATAGATGAAGGCGCCAAGACCGCCCTTGGCGGCAGCACTCATCGTCTTTTGCGAGGCATCGAGCAGCCCGCCGACCACCTCGACCGCGAGGAAGGTGAGCAGGCCGTAGATGGCGCAATTGACGAAGACGGTGGCTTCCTCCCCGCCGATCAGCCAGGAGAAAACCAGCATCAGCGCGAGCACGACGGCGATTTCGATACCCTTGATGGCGGCCGAACGCGCCATTACCCTTTCCAGGCCGGGAAGCCAGTGGATTTCCTTCTTGTAGTCAAAGAAGTAGTTGAGGCCGACCATCATCAGGAAGGTGCCGCCGAAGGCTGCGATCGGCAGATGCGCGTCGTTCATGATGCGGGCATATTCGGCCGGCTCGCGTGCGGCAAGCACCAGAGCATCCCACGGGCCGATCTGTGCCGCGATCGCGACGATTGCCAGCGGGAAGACGATGCGCATGCCGAAGACGGCGATGATGATGCCCCAGGTGAGGAAGCGCTGCTGCCAGACCGGCGTCATCTCCTTCAGCTTGTTGGCGTTGACGATGGCATTATCGAAGGAGAGCGAGATCTCCAGCACCGCAAGCACCGTGCAGATGAAGAAGACGGTCGCCATGCCGCCGATCGTACCGGTCGTCTGCCAGCCGAGCACCGCGCCGAGAACGAGGCCGAGAGCAGTGACGATGAAAGCCCAGCGGAAATAGCTGAGCGAAGAGTTATGGGTCACGGGTTGATTCATGGCCGCACCTCGCGGCCGCAAATCGTGTTGAAGAGGGTCGATGTATGGGAAAAACGCGGCACGCCACAACGGGCACGCGGGTCAGGCATGGTGAGCTTGTTCATCGATGAAAAATCCGCCGGCTAAGCTGCAGGCGGTACCGACATCACGAGAGCGCCGTAAAAACTCTCGCCAGAGGGGCCCGGCACCAAAGTTCCCCGTCAGCCGATGTCTGGAAGGCTGCGGGATAGGCTCTAGGTAATGAACTTCGCGGGCCAGTCAAGGCCGGTCGTCACACCGGGATGGGGTGATTTTTTTTGGAACCATCCCGACGCCCGCCCGTTAGGCTCAGGTTGAGCTTAAAAAGGAGGCCGATGATGCACACTTCGACCCATCTTCCCGACAAACGCACAGAGGCGTCCGACCGCATGAAGCGGGCGAAGCCGAACCGCATGCAGAAGGCGCAGGTGCTGCCGCCGCATCATGTCGACCTGACACTGACGCCCGGCATCTACCACGACATTCACGTACCGGCCCATGTTAGCGGCGCCGATCTTTCCAAGGGCGGCCCCGACATCAAGGGCAATGTAGGGACCAAGAAATAACGGGTATTCCGGAAGCCTCCGGCGCGAACGGTAGATTTGAAACAGGGTGAGAAACATATGACGATCAACTTTGTGCCCCGCGAGATCTTCATCCGGCACGAAAATGAATGGCAGGCCGTACGTGAGGCGGCGGACGAACGCATCAATATTGGCAAACGCCAGAAGCCGCTCTCCGTCGGCGGCACGGCATTGGTTGGGAAAAGCGATCCTTCGGCTACACGCGCTGAACGACCAACAGCCGAATGACCAACTGAAGCGCACGTGACACGAGCGCCCGGCGTGATGCCGGGCGCTTTGTTTTTCTATTTGTGTTCATCGCGATCGACACGCTGTCCGGAATTATAGCCGAACCATTTTTCGAGCTTGCCGAAGGCGAAGAGCACGCAGATGGCAGCGAGCGTGGTGAAGAAGGCGATCGGCCAATAGCCGAAGCCCATGGCGAGGCCGATCGCGCCGGAGAGCCACATGCCGGCGCCCGTCGTCAGCCCGTGCACCCGACCTCTTGCAAAGACGATCATGCCGGCGGCGAGGAAGGCGACGCCGGCGGTGACGGCTTCTATGACGCGCAGCGGATCGATGCGCACCTGATCGTCATCGGTAAAACCCGGCATGTGCACTGCCTCGATCGAGATGATGGCAAAGAGGGCAGCGGCAAGACTGATCAGAATATGGGTGCGGAAGCCCGCCGGGCGGTCGCGGGCCTCACGTTCGAAACCGATCAGCCCGCCGAAGACGATGGCGCCGAAGAGGCGGGCGAAGATGACGGGATAGTGGATACGCGACGCCGGTATTATGTCGGCGATAATCAGATCCATGGATTTTTCCCCCAGAAAGATGGAATTTTTCGCTGGCTAACGTCTGGGCGCGGAATTTGTTCAGCTTTTCCCTGTTGCGTTTCGGCAGTGCCGTTGGCCTCTCCGGTGCGTTCAGGTCATTGGAAGGAAAGTTCGGCGAACCAGGCGTCATCCTGTCGCCGCGCCAACCTTTCGGAAAGGATTGAGCAGCGATAATCCCGGCATCACGGGAATCGGACAGATGGCCAAGACAGCGACACGAGGCCGCCGCAAAGCGCCGGCAAGAGGAAAGAGCAAAGCGCGCAGCAGCGGGGGCGGATTGCTGTCCTGGGCGGTGATCGGCATTGCCGCGATCGGCGGCATCGTCGCCCACGACCATTGGAAGAGCATTCAGCCGATGATTGCAAGGCAATCGACGCCGATCACACGGGACACGGCGGAGCCGAGGCCTGTCGTCAAGAAGGACGCGCCGCCGAAGCAGGTGGCGCTTGCCGCACCCACGCCGAAAGTCCCAGTACCGCAGTTGCTGCCGCAGCCGCAGCCGCAGCCGCTGCCGCCGGCCGCGATCCCGACGCCGATGATCCAGCCGATAAAGGCAGTGCCGTCGCCGGCCTCCGCTGCTGTTTCGGAAGCCAGGACAGTCGCCTTCGGCTATTGCGGGCAGGGCGCCCATATCAATTGCGTCGGCGACGGTGGCGTCTTCTGGTACAAAGGCGAGAAGATCGTGATTGCCGACATGGCAAGCCCGGCGGTCGACCGGGCGCGCTGTGACGGCGAGCGCCGGGTGGCCTTTGCCGCAAAGTCGCGGCTGCTGGCGCTTCTGAACGCCGGACCCTTCACCATGAATGCGGCGGGTAAGGCCGAGTCCTCCGGCGCGCCGCGCGTCGTCTCGCGCGACGGGCGCTCTTTCGGCGCGCAGCTGATCAATGAGGGCCTGGCACGCAAGCCAGGGGCCGCCGGCAGCGCCTGGTGCGCTTGAGGGCGGCTACTTACCCTTCTTCACCAGCTTGCCGCCGGTGCGGAAGCTGCCGGTGAAGGAGGAGTCCTTGCTTTCGGCGGTGCATTCGATCGCGATCGCCTTGCCGGCATAGGGGTTGCCGAAGGTGCAGAAGCCGGCGACCTTGACCTCTCCGGTCATCTTGTTGCCGACACCCGTGGTGACGAGGCTGAGCGGCAGGCGGGCATTGCCGTTGGAGGCAGGCTTGATGCCGCTGCCGTCGCCCTGGAAGCCCAGCGCCTTGCCATCCGAGGTGAAGATGAAGGTCAC
>NZ_VSZV01000310.1:57271-83739 GCF_008919455.1 Rhizobium sp. PEPV16 | reverse complement strand
GACGCCGGGCGCACCAGGAAAGGTCTCGGCGGGCGCGGGCGGCGCAGCGGAGGCCGGCAAGGCGAGGACGGCGGAAAAAAAGGCGGCAGCGGCAAGCGCGTATAACTTCATTTCGATCTCAAACCCCATGTCGCGGCGAGGCGAATCACTACCTCACCCTCGGTTCGCCATGGCATGGCTCTGTGTCCGAATTTGGCGCGCCGTTATTGCTGAGGTGAAAAAATTTTGTCGGCCGCGGGGCTCGCTCGACGATCGGCGGCAGATCAGTAAAAAAGCTGGTTGCGCTTGCTGGTTACAAGATCCGGCAACGACATAGACTGCCGGACATCGGCAACGAACCGATGTGACACGACAATGGCAAGGCACTCATCGAGGTGCCGTCTTGGACGCACGTCTGGTCAAGGGGAATGGGCCCAGGCAGGGAAGTCCAGGCCCATTCTTTCCCGATCGGAGGTCAGTCAGATCAGGAATTTGTAGCTGCCGGTCCAGAGCATGATGCCGAAAAGTGTGAACGGTTTTCGGATGACATCCTGTTTTAGCCGGCAGCCTTTTATCAGAACGCGCGCTGCAGGCGGAAGAAGCCCGAGGTAACGTCGCTAGCATTGTCCGGATCGAGGTACTGAACCGAAATCTTGGTGGAGAGGTTGTCGACGATCTGGTAATCAACCGTCAGACCGACCTTCCAGGCATCAACGTCGTCGTTGAACTCGCCAGCAGTGATGCCGTAGTTGTTGTAGTACTGAACAGCCGGGGTGATCTTCAGCTTGTCAGTCGCCTTGATGGCGTATTCAGCAGCGACCGCCCATTCAGCCTTGTTGTAGTAGGCGTTCGGGTTGCTTGCGTAGACAACTGCGAGGCCGAGCGTGCCCGGACCGACAGCAACCGTACCCATAGCGCGGACGGCGCCTTCTTCGTTGTCGGTGTCGTAACCGGCAGTGATCTGGTAGCTGAATGCACCAGCCTTGCCGCCGAGACCGACTGCAACGCCGACGTTGTTGGCGGTTTCGCCATTGTAGAACGGGCTGTCTTCCAGCTCGTCAACGCTGATGCCAGCGTAGAAGGCGTCGGTTTCGTACTGATAACGGATGGAGTTATGCAGCGTGACCGGAGAACCGATATCGTCCGTTTCGCCGGAGAGACCATCGTCCCACCAGCTGTAGAACAGACCAGCGCGGAAGCCGGCAATGTCGATGTAGGCCGAGTCGAGGATGGCCTTCTGAGCCGAAGCGTTGTCAGCATTGAACTGCATGACGATGACGCCGGTCAGCGGACCATATTCGGTGTCGCTCTTGGCCGTAAACTGAACCTGACCACGCGTACGGGCATCCCAGTCCGAGTCGTTGGCGACGGAACCGCCGCCGCCGGCGCCGATCGAGCTGGCGTTCGGAGCAACGTCAACCTGGAAACGGATATAACCGTTGATCTTGAGGCAGGTTTCGGTGCCCGGGATGTAGAAGTAGCCGGTGCCGTAGGCGTCGCAGACGCGAACGTATTCAACCGGTTCCGGCTCGGCAGCAACGATTGCGTCAGCAGCCTGAGCGCCGGATACTGCTGCAAGTGCTGCAGCGGAGCCGAGAAGAAGGCTCTTAATGTTCATGGAATAACCTCCAGTTCAGA
The DNA here is from genome assembly GCF_008919455.1 of Rhizobium sp. PEPV16. Lineage (NCBI taxonomy): Bacteria > Pseudomonadati > Pseudomonadota > Alphaproteobacteria > Hyphomicrobiales > Rhizobiaceae > Rhizobium > Rhizobium sp. PEPV16. The sequence goes on along the minus strand of NZ_VSZV01000310.1, from coordinate 82,122 downwards.
TGCAGAAGGATGAAGACCGTTGCCATCGGCAGTCCCTACGTATCTTCAACCCGTGTGAGCGAAGCGGCGCCTTTTGACCCGGTGCCTGCCTCGCCGCGGTAGTTACACAGCGGCATGTTGCGTCGCAATAACGATGTCGATCATGACAGCAGGGCGGGGCCGCTATGTTGCTGAAATAACACGCATTTTGTCACAAACTCGTCATCTGTCCGTCACAAAACCGGCAGCTCTGGATGCTTGACCAACGAGGGGCTGAAACTTGAATACGCTAATGCAAGTGACGAGCGCGTGAGCATGTTCTCATATGCGATCGCGCCGTCGCTGCAATGCGCGCGAGCCGACCGCAATCCGTTAGCGACGACGATGTGGCAAGCAGATCTGGAGCTTTGGTGCTGCCCGGAACGGGCTTCGGACGCTCGACGCAATTTTACGGCAAGGATATAGTTGCATTAGGGATGGAAGCGGGACGCAGGGATGCATCCAAAATGTTGTTTCACCGAAAATCGGCATTTCGGGTACTTCTTCAATAAGCAAAACGGCCTTGCCGCACGCACTATGAGGACGGTGCAGATCGGAAAATCTAAAAAGCAAACGGCCTCTCGATTTTTCGAAAGGCCGTTTTCTTTTTAGTGAATTAGGATGGTGGGCGTGACAGGGATTGAACCTGTGACCCCTACGATGTCAACGTAGTGCTCTCCCGCTGAGCTACACGCCCATCCGATGGCGGCGCATAGATCACAAAACCTTCGGAGCCGTCAATAGGCTTTTTTCAGTTTTGTGACGCGCCGCCCGCAGGCCTTACGCGGCAAGCATCTTGTTGACCTCGTCGACGAGATCACGCAGGTGGAAAGGCTTGGAAAGGACCTTGGCATCCTTCGGCGTTTTCGAATCAGGGTTCAGCGCCACGGCGGCAAAACCGGTGATGAACATCACCTTCAGGTCGGGGTCGAGCTCGGTGGCGCGGCGCGCCAGCTCGATGCCGTCCATCTCGGGCATGACGATATCGGTCAGCAGCAGGGAAAACGGCTCCTCGCGCAGCCGGTCATAGGCGCTGGCGCCATTGTCGTAGGAAAGGACCTTGTAGCCGGCCTTTTCGAGCGCTTTCACCAGGAAGCGGCGCATGTCATTGTCGTCTTCGGCGAGAAGTATCTTCTGAGTCATCAATCCAGACCGCGATCCATAGGTTTTTGGTGGGCTGCCAGCCGTTTACACTAGTCTCGCTCCGGTAAACAACCGGTGAATTGCCTGTGCGTGACCGCCATCCCTTCTACATAGTATGGACTTGCGGCCGGGCAACTGGCAACATACGCGAAGCAGTCAGTTCATGACATGGTAAAGAGGGCCGAAAGTGCCGGAAATACGCGAATACGAGCTTTTTGAGGTCCATGAGCCCGTGTCGCAGACCATTCCCTTCGTCTACAACTCCCCCCATAGCGGCCGTATTTATCCACCGGAATTTATCGCTCAGTCCAGGCTGGAGGGCATCGCCATCCGCCGTTCCGAGGATCACTATGTCGACGAGCTCTTCGGCTCGGCGGTCGCACTCGGTGCGCCGCTTTTGGCGGCCAACTTCCCGCGCGCCTATCTCGACGTCAATCGCGAACCCTACGAACTCGATCCGCGGATGTTCGATGGGTTGCTGCCGCCCTATGCCAATGTCAATTCGCTCAGGGTCGCCGGCGGGCTCGGCACCATTCCGCGCATCGTCGCCGAGAACATGGAGATCTATGCCCGGCGCCTGCCGGTGCAGGAGGGGCTGGACCGCGTCGAAGCGGTCTACAAGCCCTATCATGCGGCGCTGCGACGGCTGATCGCGCGAACGCATGTGCAATTCGGCTTCGGCGTGCTGATCGACTGCCACTCGATGCCCGGCAATGTGCGCGTTGCCGGCAGCACTGCACGACCTGATTTCATCATCGGTGATCGCTACGGCACCAGCGCTTCGGCCGAACTTTCGCGCGCGGCCATCGCTATCCTCGAGGAAATGGGTTTTGCGGCGATCCGCAACAAGCCCTATGCCGGCGGCTTCATTACCGAACATTACGGCCGGCCCTCGCGCGGACTGCATGCGCTGCAGATCGAGGTGAACCGGGCGATCTATGTCGATGAGCTGACGCTGGAGAAACGCGACGATTTCGCCGCGGTGGCCGATGCCGTCGCGGACTTCATGCAGCAGATGGCGGACTATGTCGAGAAATTCGCCGGCGAGCGGGCGCTGGCCGCCGAATAGATCCGTTTTTCGATTTTGCTGACGTGTGGCCTTCCCCGGCCAAAAAAAACCGCGCTTGTGAGCGCGGCTAAGTCTAGGGAGGAAACACCCAAGGAGGGTATTTACAGTCAGAAGACTGTAGGAAGACACTACTATTGCATTGCACAAATGTCAAGCAATTTATTGCGCTGCGATATCTTTGTGCAACTAAACTCAATTTGCCTGCTGCGTTTGCATTCCCGTTGCTTTTCGCTATGAAAAGCGCCACTCCCGCCAGCCAAACGGATCCAACATGTTTCCTGACCGTTCGTTCTTCAATCGCCTGGCGGAGGCTGCCCGAGCCGAAACGCTGCCGCGCTTCCGCTCCGGCCTCGATGTCACGAACAAGCTTTCTTCCGGTTTCGATCCGGTGACGGAGGGCGACCGGGCGGCCGAACTCGCCATCCGGGCGCTGATCGAAGAGAATTTCCCCGACCACGGCATTCTCGGCGAGGAACATGGCGATGTCGGGCTCGACCGCGAATATGTCTGGGTGATTGATCCGATCGACGGCACCCGCGCCTTCATCTCCGGCGTGCCGGTGTGGGGAACGCTGATCGGCCTGCAGAAAGCGGGCCGGGCGATCATGGGCATGATCGAGCAACCCTTTACCGGCGAGCGCTATTTCGCCGACCAGAACGGCTCGATCTATACCGGGCCGGAGGGCGAGCGACGGCTGGCGACGCGCCAGTGCGACACGCTTTCGAACGCTATCCTGTTCACCACCTCACCGCATCTCTTTGCCGGCGAGGAAATGGAGAAATACCGCGAAATCGAGAGCCAGGTGCGGCTCTTCCGCTATGGCTGCGACTGCTATGCCTATGCGCTGCTTGCCGCCGGCCATATCGATCTGGTCGTCGAAAACAGCCTGAAGCCCTATGACGTCGGCGGCATCATTCCCGTCATCGAGGGGGCGGGCGGCATCATCACCACCTGGGACGGCGGACGGCCGGAAAACGGCGGCTCGATCATCGCCGCCGGCAGCCAGGCGGTCTACGAACAGGCAATCGCCATCCTGCAACGCTGATCCCAGGGTCAGCAGCGCTGATCCCTCGGTCAGCAACGCTGATCCCCCGGTCGGCAAAGCCGATCCGGCTCACGTGCCGAGGGCGGCGACGTCCTGGTTTTCTTCGGCATCGCTGCCGGGAATGAAGGCGTGGAAGGCGGCAAGGGCGGCAGCGCGATAGATATCGCGCTCCTGGAAGATCTCGTGACGGGCACCGTTGATCGGCACCAGCTGGCCGGCGCGGAAGTAACGCGAGAGCCGCTCCTGCGCCGTGTAGGGCACGACACCGTCACGCGTCGGGGCGATGACGATGGTCGGGATGGTGATCGAGAAGAGATGGTAGGGTGAGGTGACCCGGTCCATCGTGCGGAAAGCCTCGATCAGCCAGCGGGCCGTCGGCGGCCCGAGCGTCAATTCCGGATGAGCCTTCATCATTGCAACATTGCGCTCGAAGCGGTGTTCGTCCGAGGTCAGCGGGTTGTCGCTGAAGTTCGGCTCCTTCAGTTTCGATGTGAGCGGCAGAAAGCCGAGGCCGACGGCGGTCAGCGTGCCGGCGAGCGCGCGGATGACGCGGGGCGAGGCCGCCTGGCCGGTCAGGCCGATGAAGGGCGCCGACAGCACCATGCGATCGATACGGGTGGTGAGATAGGGGGCGGCCGAGAGTGCGATCAGGCCGCCTGTGGAATGCGCGAGCAGATAGAAGGGCAGGCGGGTATCCGGCAGCACTACCTTTTCGAGGAAGGTGTCGAGATCACGCTCGTAATCGGCGAAGCGGCGGATGTGGCCGTGGTTGCGGCGCTTCATGAGTCGTGACGAACGGCCCTGGCCGCGCAGGTCGAAGGTCGCGACCCAGAGGCCTTTGGCCGTCAGGTCGCGGATCGTCTCGAAATATTTCTCGATATATTCGTTGCGGCCGTGCAGGATGACGACGGTGCCCTTGGCAATCTGGCCACTCGAGCGGAAGACGGCGTAACGCAGTTGGTGGCCGTCATGGGTTTCGAAGAACCCCTCCGTGCGGTTTTCCGGGGCGGGATTATCGGGCGTCGAATAGAGAACCTGATCCATGACTTTGCCAATGCGCCGCTGCTGACTGCTTCGCATCAGGGATAGCGCATGGCATCCGGCTTGGAAAGCGGTGGGGAAAAGGGCCGGCAGGAGCATGAGGGTGCTCGCGGCCGGCCGAAGTTGAGGCTGAAGAAGAAGGGACGATGCACTTCAGCCATCGGGACCAGATTCACCCGACGCCTAAATTCCTAGGCGAATGCGCCTGAACGTGCTCCGAACCGGTCGTTCATGCGGGGTTCACGGGCCGATCAAGGCGATTGCAAAAGGTCTTGAACTCCTCGAATCCCATCACCATTTCCTTTCTGCGGGTGCCGAACAGGGCCTGCGCAACCGTCCCAAGGCCGCCAATGATGGGGTCTCAGGGGCATTTCATCGCAACACGTCGCTTCCACAGGAGGACATCATGCGTCACGTAGACTTCTCTCCCCTTTATCGTTCGACCGTCGGTTTCGACCGGCTCTTCACCATGCTCGACAGCCTTGCCCAGCCGGAGCAGGCGCAGACCTATCCGCCCTATAATATCGAGCGCACCGGTGAAAACACCTATCGCATCACCATGGCCGTTGCGGGTTTCGACGAGACCGAACTTTCGATCGAAGCCCATGCCCATGTGCTGTCGGTGAAGGGTGAAAAGAACGAGGAACCTGCCGAAAGCGGCGAATTCCTCTATCGAGGCATTGCCAAGCGCGCCTTCGAGCGCCGCTTCCAGCTTGCCGACCATGTCGAGGTCACGGCCGCTTCGCTGAAGAACGGCCTGCTGCACATCGATCTTCTGCGCAATATTCCCGAGGCTATGAAGCCCCGCAAGATCGCGATTGCCGCAGAACCGGTCGAGGCTCCGAAGGCCATCGAAGCGCAGATCATCAACGGCTGATTGATCCCCCTTACGGGTAAAACGGACGGCGCTCCTATGGGGCGCCGTTTTTTATTTCGGCTCAGGCCGGGCTGGTTGCCTCGTCGATTTCCTTGTCCGTTGCGCGGCGGGCGGCGGCGGCGGCGTATTTCTGGGCAATGACGGCGCAGACCATCAGCTGGATCTGATGGAACAGCATCAGCGGCAGCACGATCGCGCCGATCGACTGGCCGGCGAAGATGACGTTCGCCATCGGCACGCCGCTTGCGAGGCTCTTCTTCGAGCCGCAGAAGGTGATGGTGATCTGGTCGGCCTTGTTGAAGCCCAGCCACCGGCTGCCGAACATCGTCAGCACCAGAACAACTGCCAGCAGAACCATGTCGGCGACGATGACGACGGCGATATCGGCGATCGAGAAGGTGTGCCACAGGCCCTCGACGACAGCCGTGCTGAAGGCGAGATAGACGACCATCAGGATCGAGCCGCGGTCGACAGGCATCAGGATCTTCTTCTTGGCGCGGATCCAGTCGCCGATCCAGGGCTGCAGAACCTGGCCGATGATGAAGGGGGCAAGCAGCTGCAGCAGGATCTGTTCCAATGCGTCGAAGGAGAAGCCGCCATGGCCGCCGACGGAAAACAGCAGGCCGACGAGCAGCGGCGTCAGGAACATGCCGAAGATGTTGGATGCCGAGGCCGAGCAGATGGCGGCGGGCACGTTGCCGCCCGCCATCGAGGTAAAGGCGATCGACGACTGCACCGTCGACGGCAGCACGCAGAGGAAGAGGATGCCGAGATAAAGCGGCTGCGGCAGGATCGTGTCGGGGATCAGCCCGAGCGCCATGCCGAGTAGCGGGAAGATGCCGAAGGTCGTCAGCAGGATGACGATATGCAGGCGCCAGTGCAGCAGGCCTGATATGACGACGTCGCGCGACAGGCGGGCGCCGTGCAGGAAAAACAGCAGCGCGATAGCAAGGTCGGTGGCGATGCCGAAATAGTCCGCAAACGTGCCACGCGCCGGCAGCAACGAGGCAAGGATGACGGTGCAGACGAGCAGGATGGTGAATGTATCGGGCAGAAAGCGGCGCATGGCGGTCTCGCGGCTTGATAAAACAGTCATTGTTATGTCATCCATTATGATCCAGGATGCAAGGAATAACAGTTATCGAGAAGCTGGATCATGTTGGACCTTTCGCAATTGCGCAGTTTCGTCGCCGTCGAACAGATGGGCAGTTTCACGCTCGCCGCAGAAAGGCTGGGTCTCGGGCAGTCGACGGTCAGCCAGCACATCCAGCGGCTGGAGGCAGCACTCGGGCGCAGGCTGCTGGCGCGCGACACGCATAAGGTGATGCTGACCGGTGATGGCGAGGCGCTGCTGTCGCATGCGCGCGCCATGCTTTCGATCGAGGGGCAGGTGCAGTCGTTGTTTAAGAACAACAGCCTGCGCGGCAGCCTGCGGCTCGGCGTGTCGGAGGATTTCGTCACCAGCCAGCTGCCGGCGGTGCTTGAGGATTTCGTTCGTTCGCACCCGTCCGTCGACCTCGAACTGACAGTGGCGCTGTCTGGCGTTCTTTACGAAATGCAGGATAATGGCGAAATCGATCTGGTGCTCGCCAAGCGCCGGCTCGGCGATGCGCGCGGAAAGCTCGTCTATCGCGAGCCGCTCGTCTGGCTGGCGCGCGATCCTGAGCGTGTGCTTGCCTCTGGCCCTTTGCCGCTGATCGCCTTTCCGCCGCCGAGCGTCACACGGGTGATCGCGCTGGAAGCGCTCGGGCGAAACGGCGTACCCTGGCGGATCGTCTGCACCTGCGGCAGCCTGAGCGGCCTGAAGGCGGCGGCGCGGGCCGGGATGGGCGTGCTGGTGCAGCCGCGCAGCATGGCGCCGTCCGGCCTGAAGGAGATCGCTGCGGGAAAACTTCCGGTGCTGGAGGACGTGGAATTCGTGCTGGTGCCGCGTAAGGGCGCCGACCAAGCACTGGTTTCAGCACTGTCGGAGGATATTCTGCAAAAGGTGAGGGGACTGAGGTCGGCGTGAATCCTTGCCCGTCACCTTTCCGGCAGGCGATCAGGCGGCCAGGCACTTCAGGAAACCATCCACGTCCGCTTCGGTGGTCGCGAAGCTGGTGACGAGGCGGATCAGGGTTTCGCTTTCGGAAACGAGCTCGGGCGTTGCCGCCGGGACCGGCCATTCGTAAAATTTCGCGCCCTTTTCCTCCGCGATTTTTGCGGCACTTTTGCTGACGACGGCAAAGACCTCGTTGGACGCGGTCGGCCAGGCGAGGCGGGCGGAGTTGCTGGTGGCGATGCCGGCGCGCAGCCTGTCGGCCATGCCGTTCGAATGGCGGGCAAGATCGAGCCAGAGACCGTTTTCGAAATAGGCATCGAACTGGGCGGCAATGAAACGCGACTTGGAGAAGAGCTGGGCGGCGCGCTTGCGGATAAAGGGCATTTCCCGGGCTTGATCCGGATTGAAGAAGACAATCGCTTCGGCACACCAGCAGCCGTTCTTGGTGCCGCCGAAGGACAGCATGTCGACGCCGCGCTTCCAGGTCATTTCGGCCGGGGTGGCGCCGAGTGCGACCAGGGCGTTGGCAAAGCGGGCGCCGTCCATGTGGAGCGGCAGATTGCGCTTCCTTGATATGGCGGCGATCTCGCCGATCTCCGGCAGGGAATAGACGGTGCCGATCTCGGTCGCCTGGGTAATGGTCACCGCGCTGGCACGGCCGTGATGGACGGCGTCCTCGGGAAAACTTGCGATCTTCGCCGAAAGCTTTTCCGGGTCGATCTTGCCGGCTTCGCCGTCAACGGCAACGAGGCGGGCCGAGCCGGAGAAAAATTCCGGCGCGCCGCATTCATCCTCGATCACATGGGCCTCCGAGTGGCAGAAGGTGATGCCGCCGGGGCGCTGGACGCTTGCCAGCGACAGGGAGTTGGCGGCCGTGCCGGTGGCGACGAAGAAGATCGAAACCTCACGCTCGAAGATCTCGGAAAAACGGGCCTCGACCTTCCTGTCGAGATCGCCGGCCCCATAGGCCGCGGCAAAGCCGGTCGATTCCGTCAGCAGACGTTCGGCAATGGATTTGTGGGCACCGGCCCAGTTATCGGAAGCAAAGAACATGGGGAAACCGTGGGAAAGGAAGGGGTTGGCAAAGTCCGCAGCGGACATTACGCCAAAGCTTCACAGGATCAAGGTTGTCGCCCGCGACACATCACAGAAATTGAACTACGCAATCAATAAACAAAATAGTACTGCTTGACGTAATTTTATTTCGTCATCACCGCTACACAGGCAATCTTCCGTCGCAAATTGACGTTTTTTAGCCGAGCGCTCTTGCAGAGCCGAATGCTTTCTGGCATAGAACTGATGAATTAGGACAGTGTTGCTGTCCTATTTTGGCCTTTATGACCGAAGAGGCGCCGAAAGCCCTGGAACAGACCGGCTTTCACGCTATAGTTCTTCCGAGCGTCAAGCTTCAAGGGGCGGCGCGCGGAGGCGAATGGCAGGCGCGGAACGCGACGGTTTGCTTTCCTTCAAAGCAGGTGTCTGCGGCCGATCTTCACAATGCAACAGCGCTGTCATGCGCCGAACCTATCTTCGGGTTGCGGCGCGGGACGAAAAGCCGCCCGCGGCCCCGCGGGCTTCGACAGGAGGAAAGATGATGACGAAGACGCCATCCGTGGAAGTTGACCGGTTAGCTGCTGCTGAGCTGCGCGCGACGGCCAATATCTCCAAATCCGCCTCCGGCCTGCCGAAGAAACAGGGACTCTACGATCCGCGCAACGAGCATGATGCCTGCGGCGTCGGCTTCGTCGCCCATATGAAGGGTGAGAAGTCGCACCAGATCGTCAAGGATGGCCTGTTCATCCTCGAGAACCTGACGCATCGCGGCGCCGTCGGCGCCGATCCGCTGATGGGTGACGGCGCCGGCATCCTGGTGCAGATCCCCGACCGTTTCTTCCGCGAGGAGATGGCCGAGCAGGGCATCACCCTGCCGCCGGTCGGCGAGTATGGCGTCGGCCATATCTTCATGCCGCGCGATGAAAAGCAGATCGAGCATTTCAAGAAGGTGATCAAGGACGTCATCACCGAGGAAGGCCAGGTCTTCATCGGCTTTCGCGACGTGCCGGTCGACAATTCCTCGCTCTCCAAGGCGCCGGCCATTGCCGCAACCGAGCCGCATCATGTACAGGTCTTCATCGGCGCCGGCGAGGATGCCGAAAACAACGACGAGTTCGAGCGCCGGCTGTTCACGCTGCGCAAGGTGATCTCCAACCGTATCTATGACGAGTTCGACGGCGAGGAGAGCAATTTCTATCCAGTGTCGCTGTCGTCGGCGACGGTGGTCTATAAGGGCATGTTCCTGGCCTATCAGGTCGGCGTCTATTACAAGGACCTGTCGGATCCGCGTTTCGAAAGCGCGGTCGCCTTGGTACACCAGCGCTTCTCGACCAACACCTTCCCGTCATGGAAGCTCGCGCATCCCTACCGCATGGTCGCCCATAACGGCGAGATCAACACGTTGCGCGGCAACGTCAACTGGATGGCGGCCCGCCAGGCGTCGGTCTCCTCGCCGCTGTTCGGTGAGGACATCTCCAAGCTCTGGCCGATCTCCTACGAGGGGCAGTCGGACACGGCCTGCTTCGACAACGCGCTCGAATTCCTGGTGCGCGGCGGTTATTCGATGGCGCATGCGGTAATGATGCTGATCCCGGAAGCCTGGGCCGGCAACCAGTCGATGGCCGCCGAACGCAAGGCCTTCTACGAATATCATGCGGCGCTGATGGAGCCCTGGGACGGGCCAGCTGCCGTTGCCTTCACCGACGGCAAGCAGATCGGCGCGACGCTCGACCGCAACGGCCTGCGTCCGGCGCGCTACCTCGTCACCGATGACGACCGCGTCATCATGGCGTCCGAAGCCGGCGTGCTGCCGGTTCCGGAGGAGAAGATCATCCAGAAGTGGCGCCTGCAGCCGGGCAAGATGCTGCTGATCGATATGGAAGAAGGCCGCATCATCTCCGACGACGAGGTGAAGTCGCAGTTGGCGACGGCGCATCCCTATCGCAGCTGGCTCAACCGCACCCAGCTCATCCTTGAAGACCTGAAGCCGGTGGAGCCGCGGGCGCTGCGCCGCGACGTGTCGCTGCTCGACCGCCAGCAGGCCTTCGGCTACACGCTCGAGGATACACGCATCCTGATGTCGCCGATGGCGACGACGGGCCAGGAAGCGATCGGCTCGATGGGCACGGATACGCCGATCTCGGCGATGTCGGAAAAGCCGAAGCTGCTCTACACCTATTTCAAGCAGAACTTCGCGCAGGTGACCAACCCGCCGATCGACCCGATCCGCGAGGAACTGGTCATGAGCCTGGTTTCCTTCATCGGGCCGCGGCCGAACATTCTCGACCATGAGGGGGCGGCGAACGCCAAGCGGCTCGAGGTTCGTCAGCCGATCCTGACCAATGGCGATCTCGAGAAGATCCGCTCGATCGGCCACACGGAAGACCGTTTCGACACCAAGACGCTCGATTTCACCTATGATATCGAGCGTGGCGCCGAAGGCATGCCCGAGATGCTCGACCGGCTCTGCGAGCGCGCGGAAGCGGCCGTCAAGGGCGGCTATAACATCATCGTGCTCTCCGACCGCCAGATCGGGCCGGACCGGATCGCCATTCCCGCGCTGCTCGCCACAGCTGCCGTGCATCACCATCTGATCCGCAAGGGGCTGCGCACCTCGGTCGGTCTCGTCGTCGAGACCGGAGAGCCGCGCGAAGTCCATCATTTCTGCCTGCTCGCCGGCTATGGCGCCGAGGCGATCAACCCCTATCTCGCCTTCGACACGCTGCTCGACATGCATGCCAAGGGCGAATTCCCGAAGGAAGTGGATGCCTCCGAAATCGTCTACCGCTACATCAAGGCGGTCGGCAAAGGCATCCTCAAGGTCATGTCGAAGATGGGCATCTCGACCTACCAGTCCTATTGCGGCGCGCAGATCTTCGATGCGATCGGCCTGCAGTCGGAATTGATCGACAAGTATTTCTTCGGCACCGCGACGATGATCGAAGGCGTTGGCCTCGAAGCGATCGCCGCAGAAACCGTCGCCCGCCATAATGCGGCCTTCGGCACGGATCCGCTTCTTGCCACGACACTCGACATCGGCGGCGAATATGCCTACCGCATGCGCGGCGAAAGCCATGCCTGGACGCCGGATGCGGTTGCCGCCCTTCAGCATGCCGTGCGCGGCAATGCCGAGGACCGCTACCGCGAATTCGCCGATATGGTGAACAATTCGGCGCTGCGCATGAACACGATCCGCGGTCTCTTCAAGATGAAGAGCGCCGAGGCGCTCGGCCGTACGCCGGTATCGATCGACGAGGTCGAGCCGGCGGCCGATATCGTCAAGCGTTTCTCGACGGGGGCGATGTCCTTCGGCTCGATTTCCAGGGAGGCGCATACGACGCTGGCGATCGCCATGAACCGGATCGGCGGCAAGTCGAACACCGGCGAGGGCGGCGAAGAATCCGACCGCTACATACCGCTGGCCAATGGTTCGATGAACCCGGAACGTTCGGCGATCAAGCAGATCGCCTCGGGCCGCTTCGGCGTCACCACCGAATATCTCGTCAATGCCGACGTGTTGCAGATCAAGGTGGCGCAAGGCGCCAAGCCTGGCGAAGGCGGCCAGCTGCCGGGTCACAAGGTTGACGCGACTGTTGCCAAGACCCGCCATTCGACACCGGGCGTCGGCCTGATTTCGCCGCCGCCGCACCACGACATCTATTCGATCGAAGATCTGGCGCAGCTGATCTACGATCTGAAGAACGTCAACCCGACTGCCGATGTTTCGGTCAAGCTCGTCTCGGAAGTCGGCGTCGGCACGGTTGCCGCCGGTGTCGCCAAGGCGCGCGCGGACCATATCACCGTCGCCGGCTTCGACGGCGGCACGGGTGCGTCGCCGCTGACCTCGCTCAAACATGCCGGCAGCCCTTGGGAAATCGGCCTTGCCGAGACCCAGCAGACGCTGGTGCTGAACGGCTTGCGTTCGCGCGTCGCCCTGCAGGTGGACGGCGGCCTGAAGACCGGCCGCGACGTTATCATCGGGGCGCTGCTTGGAGCCGACGAGTTCGGCTTTGCTACCGCGCCGCTGATTGCCGCCGGCTGCATCATGATGCGCAAGTGCCATCTCAACACCTGTCCGGTGGGTGTGGCGACCCAGGATCCGGTGCTGCGCAAGCGTTTCAAGGGCGCGCCGGAGCACGTCATCAACTATTTCTTCTTCGTCGCCAACGAAGTGCGCGAAATCCTCGCCTCGCTCGGCTTCACCCGGCTTGACCAGATCATCGGCGCCTCGGAGCTGCTGGAGAAGGATGAGATGCTGAACCACTGGAAGGCGAAGGGCCTCGACTTCAGCCGTATCTTCCACAAGGTCGACGCTCCCAAGGAAGAGACATTCTGGACGAGCCGGCAGAAGCACCCGATCGACGACATTCTCGACCGCGTGCTGATCGAACAGGCGCAGCCGGCACTGACGGCCAAGACACCCGTCGCCTTCGAGGTCGGCATCAAGAACGTCGACCGTTCGGTGGGCGCTATGCTTTCCGGCGAGGTCGCCAAGCGTTATCGCCATCGCGGTCTGAAGGAGGACACGATCAATGTGACGCTTCGCGGCACGGCGGGACAGAGCTTCGGCGCCTTCCTGGCACGCGGCGTCACCTTCAACCTGATCGGCGACGGCAACGACTATGTCGGCAAGGGGCTTTCTGGCGGCAAGATCATCATCCGGCCGCCGGAGAATTCGAGGATCGTGGCCGAGGACTCGATCATCGTCGGTAACACCGTGCTCTATGGTGCGACCGAGGGCGAATGCTATTTCCGCGGCGTGGCGGGCGAACGTTTCGCCGTGCGCAATTCGGGGGCGATCGCCATCGTCGAGGGTGTCGGCGACCATGGCTGCGAATACATGACCGGTGGCGTCGTCGTCGTGCTCGGTGCCACGGGCCGCAACTTCGCGGCCGGCATGTCCGGCGGTGTCGCCTACGTGCTCGATGAAACCGGTGATTTCGCCAGCCGCTGCAACATGGCGATGGTCGAGCTCGAGCCGGTGCCCGAGGAGGACGACATGCTGGAGAAGCTGCATCATCACGGCGGCGATCTCATGCACAAGGGACGCGTCGACGTCTCCGGCGACATGACCCGCCATGACGAGGAGCGCCTTTACCAGCTGATCTCCAATCATCTGCATTATACGGGCTCGGCCCGCGCCACTGAGATTCTCGACAACTGGGCCGACTATCGTCCGAAGTTCCGCAAGGTCATGCCGGTCGAATACCGTCGTGCGCTCGAGGAAATGGAGCGCAGTCGGATGGGCATCGCCGCGGAATGAATTGCACCGGGACATCCGCCACCTGCTGACCGCAGTTGACGGATGCCGAAAATATCTCAATGACCCGTGACGATCACGCCGACGGCGAAGGCTGTCCAGATCGCACGGATGTCTTGCAGGGGATATGGTCCAATGACGGTCAAGACAAGCAACTTGCCCCGGGTACCGGGACTGACGATAGACAGATTGGCTGCGGTGAGGCGGTCATGAGGGTAAGGGACGAAAACATGGGTAAGGTAACAGGGTTTCTGGAAATCGACCGGCAGGTGGCAAAGTACCAGCCGGCGTCGGATCGTATCCGCCATTTCCGCGAGTTCACGATCCCGATGTCGGACCCGGAAGTGCAGAAACAGGCCGCGCGCTGCATGGACTGTGGCATCCCCTATTGCCACGGCCCGACCGGTTGCCCGGTTCACAACCAGATTCCCGATTGGAATGACCTCGTCTACAACAACAACTGGGAAGCGGCGATCCAGAACCTGCATTCCACCAACAACTTCCCTGAGTTTACCGGTCGCGTCTGCCCGGCACCCTGCGAGGAAGCCTGCACGTTGAATCTCGAGGATGCGCCGGTCGCCATCAAGACGGTCGAGCAGGCGATCGCCGACAAGGCCTATGAGCTCGGCTTCATACGGCCGCAGCCGGCCACGGTCCATACCGGCAAGAAGGTGGCAGTCATCGGCTCCGGGCCCGCCGGCATGGCGGCCGCCCAGCAGCTCGGCCGTGCCGGCCACGAGGTGCATCTCTATGAGCGCGAGACCAAGCCGGGCGGCCTGCTGCGTTACGGCATTCCCGATTTCAAGATGGAGAAGAACTTCATCGACCGCCGCGTCGAGCAGATGAAGGGCGAGGGCGTCACCTTCCATTGCGGCGTCAATGTCGGCGTCGACGTCAAGGTCGAGCAGCTGCTGGCCGATCACGACGCCGTCCTCTACTGCGGCGGCTCCGAGACGCCGCGCGAGGCCGGCATTCCGGGCACCGACCTTGCGGGCGTGCATGATGCGATGCCCTATCTGGTGCAGCAGAACCGCCGCGTCGGGCGCGAGAACATCGACAGCGTCGGCTGGCCGTCGGACCCGATCCTTGCCGGCGCCAAACATATCGTCGTCGTCGGCGGCGGGGATACGGCTTCGGACTGCGTTGGCACGGCCTTCCGCCAGGGCGCCGTCAGGGTCACCCAGCTCGACATCCGGCCGCAGCCGCCCGAGAAGGAAGACAAGCTTGCCGTCTGGCCCTTCTGGGCGACGAAGATGCGCACCTCTTCCTCGCAGGCCGAGGGCGCCGTGCGTGAATTCCAGGTGGCCACTCTTGAATTCGTCGGCGAAGACGGTGTGCTGACCGGCGTCAAGTGCTGCGAGGTCGACGAACGCCGGCGGCCGGTTCCAGGCACGGAATTCGTCATCCGGGCCGATCTCGCCTTCATCGCCATCGGTTTCCGCGGGCCGTTCACCGGCAGCGTACTGAAGGAGCTCGACGGCAAGCTGACGCTCAACACCGACAAACGCGGCTCGACCAACGTCGTCGCCAACGACCGAGACTACAAGACTTCGGTCGACAAATTCTGGACGGCGGGCGATGTACGCCGCGGTCAATCGCTGGTGGTCTGGGCGATCCGTGAAGGCCGCCAGGCGGCGCGCGCCATCGACGAAGAGCTGATGGGCTCGACCGTCCTGCCGAACTGAGCGTCAGCTGCACACCTTTCCGAAGACAAGAACTCCGCCCCTCCGGCGGAGTTTTTTTATAGCGCCGCGTGTTTGACAGGACGCGGGAGCGACGTTCTCGAAGCGGCGAACCGCCTCGCGCGGCCTTTTCACTTGACCGAGACTTCGGCCGGTGCTTTTGCCACCGGCAGGCGGTAATCATCGACGCGGCCGGGAGGCGCCGGCGTCATTTCGCCCTGCTCGACCAGGAGGTCGCGTGGCGACCTCGTCAAGGCCATGGGCGGCGGCCTGGCGCCGAGAAGTTCGGCGCCGCCGTCGAGATTGGGATCGGAAAGACTGATCGGCACGGTATGTTCGACCGGATTGGCGGGAAGGCCGAGACCGGGCAGATTGCTGGAGTCGAGGCGGACCAGATCGGGGCTTGCCTGGGTGCCGAGAAGACGCCGCGCCGGCTTTTCCACGTAAAAGGCAAGCTTGCGCCGGCCGGCCTGGGTCAGGTTGATTCCGTCGGAGGTGCGCAGGCGCACCTGCTGGCCGTTCACATCCGAACCGGTGACGATGAAGGTGCCGTTTTCATCGACGAAACCGTCCCAGATATCGACGAATTCGCCGCCGATGCTTTCGACCTGGTTGCGGTAGAGCTGGTTCATCTGCACGGCATCGGCCGTCATCGAATCGGATTCGAAGGCGGGAAGGCCGACCCAGAGCAGCGGGATCTTGCGGTCGGTGACCTCCTTGCCGAAGGAAAGCACGCGGCGGCGGTATTCGCTGAACCAGCCATCGGTGCGGAATTTTTCCTTGGCGGTGTCGGTCACCATCTGCTGGCGGTCGTTGGCGCCGATCATGACGACGACCATTGCCGGCTTCAGCTCATCGATCATCTTCGGCAGCTGTTCCGGCCAGTCGTAATAATCGTCGCGGACAAGGCCTGAGGAGACGTTGCCGCGGGCTTCGACGACGACACCCGGCGAGGTCTCGAAGGCGGCGGTGAGGCCGTCGCCGAGGCCGCTGGCCAGGAAATCGCCGACGATCAGGATCTTTCGGGCGTCGCCGAGCTTCTGCACGGCCGGCTCCTCCTCCTGTACGGGAGCGCGGACCGGCGGTGCAGTGCGGGTATTGACTATGGCTTTCTGCGCCGGCGGGCGTTTGCGCTGCTGGCGTCTCGGCTGCTGTACGTCAGGGGCTTGCGGGCCGTCGTCGAGATAGCGCCGGCCAAGGAAGAAATCGAAGATCGACCGGCGCTGATAGCGCTGCTCCTGGGCTTCGGCGACATGCACCGGCGCAGACACGCCAAGGCACAGCGAAGCCGCCGCCAAGGCGAGCACGAGCCAGCGGATTTTACGGGTCCGATCAGTTTTCTTCGTCATGGGCAGTTCCGCATCTGCCGGCATCTTGCACGCAGGGCAGGCCAGCGTCCACTCCCACTAATATCTAGGTCGCGGTTCTGCCGCTTCCAATGCGGGTTCGCCAAAACCGTGCGGCAGGACGGGGCGACCTGCATGAGACAAAGACTTGAAGCGCCCTGCATGATTTCCGAACCGACGCGAACTCTAGCGGCGCAAGGCGTTCAGAAGCGGTAGCGAGGGCTCGCCGTCCGGCTGCATGCCGATGCGCGACTGCACGGCTGATATCGCCGCCTTCGAACCCGAGCCGAAATTGCCGTCGACCTCGCCATTGTAATAGCCGAGTGTCTTCAGACGGGTCTGCAGCTCGAATTTCTCGGTGATGTCGAGTGCGCCGTTCGGGCGCGGCCAACGCTGCTGCATGCCGCCGTAGCCGGCGATCTGGTCGGCCAGCAGGCCGACGGCAAGCGCGTAGCTGTCCGAGGCATTGTAGTTCTTGATGGTGAAGAAGTTGGCAGTCATCAGGAAGCCCGGGCCACTGGGCCCGGCCGGCATCTTCAATACGGCTTTGGTGCCGCTCTCGCGGAAGGCCTTGCCATTCGGGCGTGTCAGGCCGAGTGCCGCCCATTGGGCCAGCGTGTGGGTCTTGCCGGCCTGCTTGGCGGCGGCTGCGGGAACGACGACCTCGTAGCCCCAGGTCTTGCCGGTGTCCCAGCCGTTCTTCATCAAGAGATTGGCCGAGGTCGCCAGCGCGTCGGGGATCGAGTTCCAGATATCGCGATGGCCGTTGCCGTCGGCATCGATGGCATAAAGCAGGTAGCTTGTCGGAATGAACTGGGTGTGGCCCATGGCGCCGGCCCAGGAGCCGGTCATCTCGCGTGCCGGCACGTCGCCGTTCTGCAGGATCTTCAGCGCGGCGACCAGCTGCTTCTTGGCGAATTTGGCGCGGCTCGGATCGGCATAGGCAAGCGTTGCCAGGGCGCGCGGCACGTAGTGCAGCCGGTCGTCCTTGTCGAGAACCGCGCCGTAATTCGATTCCATCGACCAGATAGCCAGCAGTATGGTCTTGTCGACGCCGAAGCGCTGCTCGATTGCAGCGAGCGTTCTTGCGTGCTTGGCGGCCATCTCGCGGCCGATCTTGACGGTATAGGGATTGACGCGGGAATCGACGTAGTCCCAGATCTTCGAGGTGAATTCCGGCTGGAAGGCCGCTTTTTCGAGCACGGTCGGATCGGGCTCGCTCACCCCGGAAAAGGCCTTTTGATAGGTTGCCTTACTGATGCCACTCTGAGCGGCTGTTTGGTAAAAATCCGCGATCCATTTCTGGAAGCGGGAATCAGCTTTCGCGTTGTCGGGGACCAGCCCAACCTGGGCGGCGACAATGAGGGCGAGAGCAAGACCACGAAGGGAGTTTTTGTGATTCTGGGTCATCGACAGTCGTATCCCACATCTTCAGTTTCAGGCGTAGCAGGGCGTCATGTCCGCCCAAACCCGAGACTACAGGAACGGAGTCAACAAATTCTTTACCATGACCGTCAGCTGAGGTCACCAGTTGCAAAACAGTTGCAATTCTATACTAGTCAGACGTGAACGGCTTTATTTAAAAGGCGATATAGTCAAAGCAGGAGGCCTGTGTGGCGCATCACAATAAAGTTCGTAAGGCAGTTTTCCCGGTAGCAGGGTTGGGGACGCGGTTCCTGCCGGCAACAAAGGCTGTTCCGAAGGAAATGTTGACCGTGGTCGACAAGCCGATCATTCAATATGTCGTCGATGAGGCGATCGAAGCCGGGATCGAGCATCTGGTATTCGTCACCGGCCGCAACAAGCACGTCATCGAAGATTATTTCGACATTCATTTCGAGCTGGAACAGACGCTGCGCGAACGCGCCAAGAAGGCGGAGATTACCCTTCTCGCCCAGCAATTGCCGAAGGCCGGCACGGTCAGCTTCACTCGCCAGCAGGAGCCTCTCGGCCTCGGCCACGCCGTATGGTGCGCCCGCGAGATCGTCGGCGACGAACCCTTCGCACTGCTGCTGCCCGATATGATCATGAAGGGCGACAAGGGCTGCATGAAGGGCATGATCGACCTCTATGCCCATAGCGGCGGCAATATCATCGCCGTCGAGGAATGCGCGCCAGATCAGGCGCATAAATACGGCATCGTCGGCGTCGGCGAGGCGATCGGCGACGGCTTCCGCATCACCGGCATGGTGGAAAAGCCCGCCAAGGGAACGGCACCGTCCAACTTCTTCATCAACGGCCGCTATATCCTGCAGCCTGAGATCTTCAAGATCCTTGAAACCCAGGAGCGCGGCGCCGGCAACGAGATCCAGCTCACCGACGGCATGCTGAAGCTGCTGAAGGAACAGGATTTCGCAGGTTACCACTTCCGCGGCGCGACTTACGACTGCGGCGCCAAGGACGGCTTCATCCTGGCGAACGTCGCCTTCGCCCTCGAACGCGCCGATATCCGCCCCTCCGTCGAAGGCGGCTTCAGGGAACTGCTGGCCGGCCTGAAATAAGTCGCAGATTCAACGCGATAGGCGCCGCGTGTCCTAACGGATGCGCGGCGCTCTATTTTCCGTCATTCTTAGCGTTTCAGCTTGAGACCGACGCCGGCTCGCCATTGCTGCGAATCGGTGCCTTCCTTGCGCGTCGTCAGCTCGTAGCCGAGCGTGCTGGTCAGATCGAGATAGCGGTTGATGTTCCAGGTCAGGCCGGTCGCGGCGGTATAGACGAGCTCGTCGTTGATGGTGCTGTCCGTGGGATAATCGCGCCATATGACCCCGCCGATCATCGTCCCGACCAGATTGTCGCGCAGCTGGTGGGTGACCGTCGTCGTCAGCGCGTGCGAGACGTAGCCGCTTTCGCCTGCCGTGGTCGAGGGTTGGATGCTTGTCTGCAGGTCGAGATTGACATCGGTGCCGCGGATCGGCGACCAGAGCAGGCTCGCATCAAGCGTGGCGGTATCGATCGAGGACAGGCGGTTGTCTTCGAAATCCGCCATCTCGTAGCCGACACCGACTTCACCCTTCAGCTTTTCGCCGAGATCGACCTCGACGCCTGCCTTGGCGCCATAGCTATGGCCGGAACGCTCGTAACCGGCGGAATCTTGCGTTTCGTCATAGACCGTGCGGCCGATGTTGGCCTCGATGAAGGGGATGAGCGCGGGGGACAGTTCGTAGCCGACACGGCCACGCAACGTGCCCGTCGTCTGATTGCGGTCGCTGAGGGAGACGGTCGTGCCGTTCGAAAGTTTAGCGTCCGAATAAATCGAGCGTGTCAGCGCAAGTGCCGTCGTGCCACGCAGGATCCCAAAATCGCGCTGGACGGAGGCGCCGGCCGAAAATTCCTGGACGTCCGACTGCTGCGCGGCGTTGGTAATCGCGTCGGGATCATCGGTGTCCTCGCGGTAGAAATTATAGCCGGCGATGAGGTGCGCCGTGGTGTCGTCGGGAAGATCGAGCCTGAGATCGCTGTTGATCTTGAAGGAGGGCTGTTCCTCACCCTCGCCGCTGACATTCTTCTGCCAGGCGCCTTCCGAGGTCACGGTCAACTGATGCCGGCCCCAGTCGGAAGTCAGTGTCGCTGCCGCATCCGTTTCGAGAAAGGCGCGCCGCTGCCTGGTATTGCCGTCCTTGGTGGTCTCGGTATTGATGCTCTGGGTGACGCTCGGGCGGAGCACGAAAGTGCCGATCGGGATTCCCGGCGTTTCCGCTGTCGAGGCACTTTCGGCAGTCCTGCGGCGCGGCAGCGCCTCGTCGACCGGCGCTTCACGGGTGTTCAGCCGGCGTATCTCTTCGTCGAGGATGGAACCGGTAATGTCGTCGCCGGCTTGCGCGTCCGGTATGGCAGGCCGCTGCTGGGCATCGTCCGCGTTCGCGGTCGCGCCGTTTGCCGCAGGAGTGGCGGTATCGCCGGTCTCGTCCTCGAAACCGGGGGCGGATGCGGCATTGTTGGTGGCGCGGTTATCCTGAGAGGCGGCGGAGCGGCCGGTTGCCGCCTGCGACGAGGCGGACTGCGCGAAGGCTGCCGTCTGGCTGAGAAGCAGGGTACCCAGCACGGCAAAAGAGACGGCACGGCTCATGGCGCGGAGCGGCGTCACACTGCTCGTCTGTTTTGGCTGGCCCATGCAATTCGCGCCTGACATGCTTTCGGTTCTTACCCAAAGGTAAAGCCTTGTGGTTAACCATTCGTTGCCGGCGGCGGGCGCTGTTCACAATTCGGAAAGAGTGGGGGATCGGAAAGAGTGCGGGTCGGAAATCGTGCGGGGTGGACTTGGAAAGTGAAAAGGTCTAACGCAATTTCATGAACAGAAGAGCGATCAACCTCGTTGAAAACAGCGTGCTCGAATCGGCAAAACGCACGATAGAGACCGAAAGACGCGGTCTTGAAGCGCTCGAACAGGCTTTTGACAATGGATTGGCCGGTCCTTTCACACGGGCCGTCGAAGTCATCGGCGACATCTCCGGACGTGTGATCGTCACCGGCGTCGGCAAGAGCGGGCATATCGGCGCCAAGCTCGCGGCGACATTCGCGTCAACCGGAACGCCCGCCTTTTTCGTACATGCGGCGGAGGCCAATCACGGCGATCTCGGGATGATCGCGCGCGACGACGTCGTGCTGGCGATTTCCAAAGGCGGCGAGAGCGCCGAGCTCAAGAGCATCATTTCCTTCACGCGGCGCTTCTCCATTCCGCTGATCGCGATCACCTGCAGCGAAGGTTCCTCGCTTGCGGCCGCCGCCGATATCGTCCTTCTGATGCCGAACGAACAGGAGGCCTGCCCCAATGGGCTGGCGCCGACGACCTCGACGCTGATGCAGCTTGCAATCGGCGACGCGCTGGCGGTGGCGCTTTTGGAGGCGCGCGGCTTTACCGCCACGGATTTCCACGTCTTCCACCCCGGCGGCAAGTTGGGTGCGAGCCTGATGCATGTCGGCGATATCATGCATACCGGCGAGCGGCTGCCGCTCGTTGCCACGGGTACACCGATGCCGGAGGCGATCACGGTGCTGTCGCGCAAGCATTTCGGCTGCGTCGGCGTGCTTGATGAGGATGGGCGGCTCTGCGGTATCGTCACCGAAGGCGACATGGCGCGCAACCTGACGCGCAATCTTGCCGAGCTTACCGTCGACGACATCATGACGCGGACGCCGAAGACGGTGAAGCCGACGGTGCTGGCGACCGCGGCCCTGGCGCTGCTCAACCAGCATCACATCGGTGCGCTGATCGTCATCGACGACGACCGCCGGCCGGTCGGGCTGGTGCATTTCCACGACCTGCTGCGGATCGGCGTCGCCTGATCAGGCTCGTTTGATCAGACGGGTTCCACCGTCAGGTCGCGGCCGTTGCTCGACACCACCTTCACCTGTGTTCCGACGGGCAGGTCAGGTCCCATCACCTGCCACAGCGTATCGTCGAGGCGGATGCGGCCGCGGCCCTCACGGATCGGTTCGTGCAGCGTCGCTGTGCGGCCGACGAGGCTGGCGCCGCGCTGATTGAGGAAGGGCTCGTCGGTTGTGGCGTTGCGCAGCGTCAGCCGGCGGCCGGTGAAGGTCGTGGCAACGGCGAGAAGCGCAAAAAGGATGGCCTGTAACTCCCAGACCCAGAAGGCGCTGTCCCAGAAGAGCAGCGACAGCGCGCCGACGATCAAGGCGGCAAGGCCGATCCAGACCAGGAAGAAGCCGGGAACGATCATTTCCGCTGCGAGCAGCACGAGGCCCGCGACCCACCAGCTCCATGGACCGAGTTCGGCTGCGATCTTCGCCAGCATGGCTTAGCGCTCCTGCTCGGGATTGAAAGGATTGGGGGTCGACGGATTGATCGGCGGCGTCGAGCGCGCCGGTGCGGGGCGCGGACGCGGCGGTACCGGCAGCGGCGTCGACGGGCTGTTGCCGGCATCGCCGAAGACCTCGCGGGCAATGGCGCCGATACCAGCGAGCGAGCTCAGGATGGAAGAGGCTTCCATCGGCATCATCACGATCTTGGAATTGGGCGCCGAACCGATCGAGGTGAGGGCCTCGGTGTATTTCTGGGCGACGAAATAGTTGATCGCCTGGATGTCGCCGGCGGCGATCGCCTCGGAGACCATCTTCGTCGCCTTGGCTTCGGCCTCGGCCAGACGTTCGCGGGCTTCAGCGTTGCGGAAAGCGGCCTCGCGCTGGCCTTCGGCCTGCAGGATGGCGGATTGCTTGGCGCCTTCGGCCCTCAAGATCTGCGCGTTGCGCGAGCCTTCGGCTTCCAGCACCTGGGCGCGTTTCTCGCGCTCGGCTTTCATCTGGCGGGCCATCGCATCGACGAGGTCGCGCGGCGGCTGGATGTCCTTGATCTCGACGCGGGTGACCTTGATGCCCCAAGGATGCACGGCCTCGTCGACGACGCGCAGCAGCCGGTCGTTGATCGCATCGCGGTTGGAAAGTAGTTCATCCAGATCCATCGAACCCATGACCGAGCGGATGTTGGTCATGGTGAGATTGAGGATGGCGTTTTCGAGGTTGGAGACTTGATAGGCAGCCTGAGCGGCGTTCAGCACCTGATAGAAGGAAACGGCATCGGCCGAAACCGAGGCATTGTCCTTGGTGATCACCTCCTGGGTCGGCACGTTCAGCACCTGCTCCATCACGTTCAACTTGGCGCCGACGCGCTCGATGAAGGGGGTGATGAGGTTAAGGCCCGGCTCCAGCGTACGGGTATAACGCCCGAAGCGCTCGATTGTATAGCGGTAGCCCTGCGGCACGGTCTTGATCCCGGCAAAGAGCACCAGGATGACGAAGATGACCAGCACGATCACGACGATGTCGAAGCCGCCGAACAGCATGAAGAATTCCTCCTATCGGCGCGTGCGCGCCTGCCCAACTGATGTGGTGGGGTAGCATGTTCTTTGCGAGGAAGAAATGCCACACGGATGCCACACATCCGCATGAGAGGGAGGTTTCATCTCGGTTGAGTTATTCGGGCCTTCGCCAGCTATCCGCGCGGCGCCGCTTGCTGAAAAAGTTTCTCAGATCCAGCCCTGCAATTCGCGGCGGACGACCTTTTCCAGCACCTTCATGCCGTCCTCGCCGTCGTTGAGGCAGGGAATATGCGCGAACTTCTCGCCGCCGTTCTCGTGGAAGGAATGGGCGGCCTGTTCGGCGATCTCCTCCAGCGTCTCCAGACAGTCGGAGACGAAGCCGGGATTGATGACGGCGATGCGCTTGACGCCGTCCTTTGCGAGCTTTTCCACGGTCTTGTCGGTATAGGGCTGCAGCCATTCCTCCGGCCCGAAGCGGGACTGGAAGGTGACCATGAAGTTTTCCTTGGTGAGCCCGAGCCGGTCGCGCAGCAGCCTGCCGGTCTTCTGGCATTGACAGTAGTAGGGATCGCCCTGCTTGAAATAGGACATCGGAATGCCGTGGAAGGAGGCGAGCAGCATCTCGGGCTTCCAGTCGAGGGTCGAAAGATGCTTTTCGACGGAGGTGGCGAGCGCTTCGATATAGGTCTCGTCGTCATGGTAGGCGGGAACGGTGCGCAGCGCCGGCTGCCAGCGCATCGAAAGCAGCTTCTGAAACGCTTTGTCGTTGACCGTGGCGGTGGTCGCCGCCGCATATTGCGGATAGAGCGGGAAGAGCACGATACGATCGCAGCCCTCTTCTTTCAGCGCCTCGATGCGCGAGGCGATCGACGGCGTGCCGTAGCGCATCGCCCAGTCGACCTTGACTTTGGCAAGATCCTTCAGGCGCTCTGCCATCAGGTCGGACTGGTTGCGCGTGTAGGTACGGAGATAACTTTCGTTCCTCTCCTTGTTCCAGATCAGCTCATAGGCCTTGCCGACCTTCTGCGGACGGGTGTTGAGCACGATGCCGAACAGGATCGGATACCACTTCCAGGGCGACCATTCGATGACGCGGCGATCGGTCAGGAATTCCCTGAGATAACGGCGCATCGAGGTATAATCGGTGCCGTCAGGCGTGCCGAGATTGACCAGCAGCACACCCACCTTACCAAATTTGACGGCCGGATGGTCGGCCGGGCGGAGTGAAATATCTGCTGTCATTCTGACCCCAACGTTCATTTGTCCCATCGGCTCATACGCAGCCCGGAGATCGTGGTTCACCCTATAGAAAGAAAAGCCGGCCCGGAAAACCCCGGACCGGCCAGTGGCATCGAGACAAATCGTCTTACTTGGCGGGGACCTGAATTTCCTCGCCGATCCTGAGATGGCGCGGGTTCGGGCTGCCATTGGCTTCCGAGAGTTTGCGCCATTCGGCGCCATCGCCATAGAAAGTTTCGGCCAGATCCCAGAACGTATCGCCGG